>DATNKQ010000194.1:0-8858 GCA_035603315.1 Thermoanaerobaculia bacterium | reverse complement strand
AGCCACAGGGCGACGACCGCACGCTGGTCGTCATGCAGTACCGCGGCGAGACCCGGCCGGCCTGAGCCGGTCCGCCACCCTTTCGTCACCGTTTCAGGCTTCCCTTCCATGCGCCGACTTCTATAAAGTTACCGTCATTGTCACGAAACCCCGGAGCCAGCCAGACCGGAACCGGGAAGCACGATCGGCAAAGCACGAAGGGAGGTCCACGATGCAGAAGTACCGTATCCGCCTCGGCCTGGCGTTCTGGGCCGTCACCATCCTCCTCCTGAGCGCTCCGGCGTTCGCGCGCAGCGGACCGCTCGCTAACTACGTGATCCAGTGCAACCAGAGCTGTGCCGGGGTGGCCGCCGCGGTCGGGCAGATCGCCGGCGCCCGGATCAACCAGCAGTTCGCCAACGTCGCCGGCCTCGCCGTCACCCTGCCGGTCTCGTCCGTCGCCGGCATCCAGGCGCGGACAGACGTCGCCGGCGTGAGCAAGGACGTCAGGGTCCACGCGCCGGTGCCGGTCGAGGCGCAGGCGGTGCCCGCCGCCAGCGACGTCCAGGTCTGGAGCGCCGGGCAGATCACCAGCCAGACCGGCGTGCTGCCGGCCGACTACAACTTCAACAACAACCTGATCGGCGCCTCCACCCTGCACGGCCAGGGCATCCTGGGCGCCGGGGTCGTCGTCGCCATCATCGACAGCGGCACCGCCAACAACCCGGCCGTCGTGCCGGCCCTCGCCGGCTCGGTCATCGGCGGCGAGACCATCGTCGCCGGCGATCCCGTCACCTCCGCCACCAGCACCCTGAACGGCCAGCACGGCACCTGGGTGGGCACCGTCATCGCCGGCCATGTCGCTTTCCTGTTCTCGAACGCCAGCACGCTGGTGCAGTCGCTCCAGGCCCACGCGCCGGACAGCGTCATCCCCTGCTCGCTTCTGGGCTGCCCGCCGACGCTCTCGGCGGTGCCGATGATCGGCGTCGCGCCCGCCGCCAGCCTCTATGCCCTCAAGGTCTTCCCCTCGAACAGCAACAGCACCGACGAGTCGACCGTCATCGCCGGCATGGACCGTGCCATCACCCTGCGCCGGAACTTCAACAACGGCGTCCCCTCGGCGCCGACGAACCCCGGCTGCGGCGCCGAGAACAACCCCTGTGTCTTCAACTCGCTGCCCATCCAGGTGGTCAACATGAGCCTCGGCGGCCCGACCCTCTTCGCCGGCCACAACCTGGAGGACCAGCTCACCCTGCAGATGCTGCAGGTGGGGATCACCGTCGTCGTGGCGGCCGGCAATGACGGCCCGGCGGCGCTGACGGTGAGCAGCCCCGCCACCGGCTTCGGCGCCCTCGTCGCCGCGGCGGCGAGCACCGCCCCCCACGAGCGGATCCTCCGCGACCTCCAGTTCGGCCTCGGCGTCGGCTCGCTCTTCCGCCCCTTCGACGGCATCCAGACCGCGACTTTCAGCTCGCGGGGGCCGAGCGCGGACGGCCGGATCAGCGTCGGCGTGTCGTCCAACGGCTTCGCCACCTTCGCCCAGGGCGCCAACGGCGGCCTGTCGCTCGTCTCCGGCACCTCCTTCGCCACCCCGACGACCGCCGGGGCGGCCGCCCTCTTGCGCCAGAAGTTCCCGGCCGCCTCGGCGACGCAGATCCGCAACGCCCTGACCTCCGGCGCCAACCCCTCCGGGCTCGCCGACGGCTCGGGCAGGGTCGACCGCGGCGACGGCTTCCTCGACATCCCGGGCGCCGCCGCCAAGCTCGCCGCCGGCCACGTCAGCTCGACGCTGCCCGTGGGCCTGGGCTCGCTCAGCGTGCCGCTGAACCTGCTGTTGTTGGGTATCTTTCCCGTCAACTTCAGCCACGACACCTTCACCGCCCACTTCAACAACCTGCTGCCGGGGCAGGTCGCCCAGTTCTACGTCCCCACCCAGGACAGCACGGATAGCCTGTCGATCTCCATCCAGGGAGTCACTCCGGCGCTGCCCCCGGCGCAGCAGAACCAGTTCTTCGGCGACGACGTCTTCTTGACCGTGGTGGACGCTCCCACCGCGCAGGCCGACACCCTGGTCGCCGACTTCGTGACCGCCGACTCGACCTTCACCATCTCGCAGCCGCAGTCCGGCCTCGTCCGCGTCGCCGTCCAAGGGGACTCGACCAACGCGGGAGCGGTCTCCGGGACCCTGGTCATCCAGCGGCACGTCGTCGATCAGGGCCTGCCGACCGCCGTCGGCCTGGTCAAGCAGGGACAGGACAACATCGTCAAGCTGAAGGTGCCGGCCGGCACCGCCCAGCTCTCCTTCCTGCTCTCCTGGCTGCACGACTGGGGTGCCTACCCCACCAACGACATCGACCTCGTGCTCGAGGATCCCAACGGCAACGTCATCCTGGACGGCGCCACCCTCAACTCGCCGGAGCGGGTGACGGTCGCCAACCCGACGGCGGGCGTCTGGCTCGCCCACGTCCAGGGCTTCCAGATCAACTCCGCGGGACCGATCTTCTCGAGCGACCTGTGGAGCCTGCGCGCCAAGGCGGACGGCCACCGCCTGAGCCCTCTGCACTGACGCCCTCGCATTGCGGCACCGGTCCCCGCGGGACACCCGTCCCCGGGGACCTCGCCGCCCCGCTCCCCAGCCGTGATCTCGTTTCGTTAGCGGCCGCCGGCGGCGGCGGTCAGGCTGCCGACGGTGAGACCCAAAGTGGTGTAGATGCGGCGCACGTAGTCGCGGGTCTCGCGGTAGGGGGGGATGCCGTTGTAGCGGTCGACCGTGCCCTCCCCGGCGTTGTAGGCGGCGAGGACGCGGGCGAGGTCGTTGGGGAATCGTTCGAAGAGGGTCTTCAGGTACTGGATGCCGGCCTCCAGGTTGCGCTCGGGGTCGTAGAGCTGCTCCTTCCCCACGCCGAAGCGGCCGGCGGTCGAGGGCATGAGCTGCATGAGGCCGCGGGCGCCCTTGGCCGAGAGGGCCCGCGGGTTGCCGGCCGACTCGGCGCGGATGACCGCCGAGACGATCTGCGGGTTGATCGAGTGCCGCCGGGCGGCCTGGTAGATGAGGTCGCCGTAGGGGCCTTCCGGCACCGGCTGCGAGGCGTCGAAGGCGAGCGGCAGGGCGGCGGGCGCCACCGCGGCGGCGACCGGCGCCGGCGGCGCCGGCACCACCTCGTCGTCCACCACCCGCTCGACGCGCTCGATGGCCAGCGTCAGCCGCCCGCCGGAGGGGAGGGTCACACGGGCCTGCTCGCCGTCGGTCTCGTAGGCGGCCGCCTTGACGACCTCGCCCCCGGCGAGGATGACCAGCTCGCCGCGGGCCGCCCCCGCCAGGCACACTCCCGCCGCCAGGGCGAGGATGGGGGCGAGGAAAAGGCGGCGGCGCAGCATCGGACAAGGGCCAACGAGACAGCCTATTGTACGGAACTGCCGGGGGTTTTGCCTAGGCTGGGGTTCGAGATCGCCGATTTCGGCGACGGGCGGATCGAGCGCACCCGGAACGGCCCCGCGGAGCGCGGCCTAGGATCGACCCCGAGCGCGCCGATCGTCCGCTCCACCGCCGCCCGTTCGTAGCCGAGCTCGCGGAGGAATTTCCAGGGGAACTGCCGCGGCGGGGTGTCGAAGATCTCGACCAGATCGGAGCGCCCGCCGGCGGCGCGGCAGCGCTCGAGGGCGGCCGCCAGCCGGGGGAGGCCGCGGTCGGCGGGCAGCCTGGCCGCGAGATCGGTCAACGTGACCTGATCGGCTGGCACCTGGCGGCCGGCGAGGTCCAACAGCCGGGAGGCGTCGTCCCAGCCCGGCGCCACCACCAGGCAGGCCCCGCGGACCTCGCGCAGGAGGGCGGCGGTCCACTCGGCGCGCGGGTAGAGGACGTAGCGAGCCAGCAGATCGCCCGTGTTCCAGGCCAGGGCCGCGGCGCCGCACAGGAGGAGCCCGCGCGCGCCGCGCGGAAGCGCCGGCAGACCCGCCGCCAGGGCGCCGAAGGCCACCGCCAACGGCAGGTAGAACTGATCCTCCGAGTTGTTCCAGAAGAGCCCGAAGCCGAGGACTGCCGGCCACCAGATCGCCTGCAGGAGGAGCACGCGATGGTCGCGCCGCCGCCAGGCGCTCCACAGGCCGCCGCCCAGCGCCGCCGCGCCGAGGAGCCAGACGAGGGCGATGAGCCCGCCGCGCCCCATCGCTCCCACGTCGCGCACCGCGGCGACCGCCGGCGCGAGATCCACCGCGGCGCTGGCGGCACCGTAGACGGCGCGGCCGGCCGCCTCCACGACGCCGCCGGCCGTCCAATGAATGCCGTAAACCCGTCCGAGCCGGGCAGGCATCTCTCCGCCGGCATAGCCGAGCAGCCAGGCGTGCAAGGGACGGCCGGGCCGGACGAGCGCCCAGGTTGGGATCAGCACCGAGCCGGTGACCAGCAGCAGGCCGGCAAGGATGCCAGCACCCATCCGAACGGCCGCCCGCCCCTCGCCTCGGAAGAGGTGCCAGCCGATTAGGGCCACCCCCGCCAGGCCGCCCAGCAGGACGTTGGAGACGAAGCACAGCGCGGCCCCTCCCGCTAAGGCACCAGCCGTAATTGCGCGAAGGAGGCTGGGCCGCTCCAGGCAGCGCAGCACGGCCGCGGCAAAGGCGACGAGAAAGGGCATCTGGATCATGTGAGACTCGTCGTCCACCAGCAGATGGAGGTAGGCCGCGCCGAGCACGAAGGCGGCGGTAGCGTAGTTCGCACTCCGCCGGCCAGGGGCGAGCCGACCCGCCACGCTCCATCGGAAGAGGCCGGCGCCGAGCGCGCCCGCCCCGATGCTCAGGAGCTTCAGCTGGTCGACGGCGGGCCGCGAGCAGCCCATCCGACCCAGCAACCAAAGCCAGGCCGCACCGGTAGGCTCGAACAGCAGGTGGTTGGGATTCCAGTGCCAGTCGCCGTTCAGGAAGCTCCGGGCATACCCGAGGCCGTCGCCCGACACCCGGCCGATCGGCACCAGGGCGAGCAGGAGCAGCCCGAAGAGCCATAGCAATGCGTCGCGACGGTCGGCGGGCTTTGCCGCCGGCGCCGCAAACACCCCTAATCGACCCGCAGGTCCGCCCTTGTCCTCCAATCTCCTCCCCCGCCGTTACGAGGAGCAGATGGTACCGCCGATTCTGAGTGCCCGATTCTAGGTGCCCGATTCTAGGTGCCAGGTGATTCGAGGCAAGAGGTGCGGGAAGAGGCGCGGTCGGGAGGTGCCAGCCGAACCTTCAGAACCTTCAGGAACCTCCTCTAGGGGTCGAATCCAAGGGCTTTCCCGAGCGGGAGACCGTTTCCCGTCTTCTCAAGATATGAGCCGAAGACTGCGATTCATTCCCGAAGGCGGTGCACTGGTGGAAGTGACGTGCCGGACCATTCAGGGTCGATTCCTGCTGCGACCCAGCCCCGAGCTGCGCGAGATCGTCCTCGGCGTCCTGGGTCGAGCTCGACGCCTCTACCCGGTCGAGGTCTGCGGCCTGATTTTTCTCTCCAACCATTTTCACCTTCTGCTGGTCGTGCCGGACGCCGAACGCCTCGCCCGCTTCATGTGCTTCGTGAACTCGAATCTGGCCCGGGAGGCGGGCCGCCTCGCCAGGTGGCGCGACAAGTTCTGGGCTCGGCGCTACCAGGCGATCGTCGTCAGCCAAGAAGAGGGCGCCCAGATCGATCGCCTCAGGTATCTGCTTTCCCACGGCTGCAAAGAGGGGCTCGTCGCCAGACCGCAGGATTGGCCGGGAGCTCATGGAGTCCAAGCCTTGCTCGAAGGAGAGCCGCTCACCGGACGCTGGTTCGACCGCACCCAGGAGTACGCGGCCCGGTCCCGCGGCGAAACGTTCCCACGCCTGAAGTTCGCTTCGACTGAAACCCTTACTCTGGCGCCGATTCCGTGCTGGCGACATCTGACGAATTCTCAGCTCCGGCAGCGCGTTGCCGATCTCCTCGCAGACATCGAAGCTCAGGCAGCCGTCCAACGAAAAGGGGCAGAGCCGCTCGGGGTCAATGTCATCCGCAGACAAGATCCTCACGGCCTTCCGGCGCTATCGAAGAAATCACCTGCACCCAGCGTCCATGCCGTCTCCGGCGCTGCTCGGAAGGAACTGCAGCAAGCCTATCGGTGGTTCGTTGGCGCCTTTCGCGAGGCCGCCGCGGCGCTGCGCGCCGGCGGCGATCGTTCGGCAGGCTTCCCCATCGGCTCCTTCCCGCCGGCGCTACCCTTCGTAGCCTCCCGACCCCCGCCACTGCCGACCTGAACGATTGCCAGGAAGAATCGCCTGGCACTACGAGCGGGGATGGAAGCGGTCGTAGAGGGTGCGCAGGCGCTGCTGGTGGATGTGGGTGTAGATCTGGGTGGTCGAGATGTCGGAATGGCCGAGCATCATCTGCACCGCCCGCAGATCGGCGCCGTGCTCCAGGAGGCGGGTGGCGAAGCTGTGCCGCAGGACGTGCGGCGACAGCGCCGGCGCTCCCACCCTGCGGCCGTAGGCGCCCAGCAGCTTCCAGAAGCCCTGGCGGGTCATCGGCCCGCCGTAGCGGTTGACGAAGACCGCCTGGTGGCGCCCCGCCGCCAGCCCCGGACGCACCTCGGCGAGGTAGCGGTGGATCCAGGTCTCCGCCTGCTCCCCCACCGGCACCACCCGCTGCTTGCTGCCCTTGCCGAAGGCCACCAGGTACCCCACCTCCAGGCGGAGCTGGGGGATCTGCAGGCCGACGAGCTCGCTCACCCGCAAGCCGGTGGCGTAGAGGAGCTCGATCATCGCCCGGTCGCGCAGGCCGAGCGGCGTCGCCGTGTCGGGCGCCTGGAGGAGCGCCTCCACCTCGCGCTCCGCCAGGACCTTGGGGAGCGTCCGAAAGAGCTTGGGGGGGAGGAGGTTGACGGCCGGGTTGTCGGCCCGCTCGCCGGCCTCCACCAGGTGCTCGTAGAAGCCGCGGATGGCGGAGAGGGCGCGGCCGATCGAGCGCGGCGAGAGATTCTTGCGGCGGAGCTCCCGCAAGTGGCCGGCGAGCGCCTCGGCGCCGGCGGTGAGGAGGTCCGGGCCGGCAGCCCGGGCGAGCGCCCGGCCCAGGCGCTCGAGATCGCGCCGGTAGGCTAGGACGCTGTTGGCGGCCAGCCCCCGCTCGACCGCCAGGCCCTCCAGGTAGCGGTCGAGGACGCGCTGCCAGGCGGGCGGTGGCGCCTTCGGGGCGTCGCCGATCACGGCAGGGCGGGTGCCGGCGAAGCGACGACGCCGCGCGCCTGACAGATCTCCAGGATCTCGGACTCCTCGAGGGTCCGGGCCGACTGCTTGGCACGCTCGAAGATCGCCCGCACCAGCTCGGGCTCGGGGTCGAAGCCGCGCTCCTTCAGCCAGTAGAGGACGTTCGACTCGCCGCTCATCGGCCCCACCTCGATCACCTGGCGGGCGCCGATGAGACTCGCCGGCACCGAGGAGTAGACGCGGTCGGCCAGCCAGTCCTCGCCGCGCGCGCGCGCCTTGATGATCGCCGCGGCATGGACGCCGGTGCCGGTGCGGAAGGCGTCCTTGCCGACGACCGGGTAGTTGTCCGGCAGCGGCACTCCCGTGGTCTCGGCGACGAGGACGCAGTACTCCCGCAGGCGGGAGAGGTCGCGGTCGATCCAGCCCAGGAGCTGCAGGTTGACGAGCAGGAGGTCGAGCGGGCAGTTGCCCACCCGCTCGCCGATCCCCACCGCCGTGCCGTGCAGGCGGTCGGCGCCGGCCGCCGCGGCGGTGAGGGCGTTGATCACCGACAGCCCGCGGTCCTTGTGGCCGTGCCAGTCGACCTGGATGTCCTCGCCCGTCGCGTCCACCACCTCACGGATGAAGCGGATGACGTTGGCGGCGCCGACGGGGGTGGCGTGGCCGACGGTGTCGGCGACGCAGACCCGGCGCGCGCCCGCCTCGACCGCCGCCGTGTAGAGGCGGCGGAGGTCCTCCGGGGCGGCGCGCGTCGTGTCCTCGGTGACGAACATCACCGGCAGGCCGTGGCCGACCGCGAACTCGACCGCCGCCACCGAGTAGCGGAGCATGCGGTCCATGTCCCACCCCTCGGCGTACTGGCGGATGGGCGAGGAGCCGATGAAGCAGGACGCCTCGATCGGGATCCCCACTCTCTGCGAGATGTCGACGATGGGCTCGATGTCGGCCAGCACGGTGCGGGCTGCGCAGTTGGGAAAGATGGGCAGCTTGTGGTCGGCGATCTCCCGCGCCAGGCGCTCGACGTCGCGCACCACGTGCGGTCCGGCGCCCGGCAGCCCGAGGTCGGCCGACTCGATCCCCAGGGCGGCGATCAAGTGCAGGATGCGCACCTTGTCCTCGATCGACGGCGCGCGGACGGACGGCGACTGCAGGCCGTCGCGCAAGGTCTCGTCGTCGAGCTCGACCCGGCCCCTCGCGGGTTGGAGATCGGGTCCGCCGGCGCGGTTCCAGTCGTAGATGAGATCGGACTCGCTGAGCCGCATACAGCACCTCCGGCGCCGATTATAGGGCCGGCTCGGGGGCTGGCGGCGTCAGCGCGCGGGGACGGCGCTGGCGACCGAGCGCGCCAGGAGGTCGCCGACCTGCGAGGTGGTGAGCGAGCCGCCGACGTCGCGCGTCGTCTGGCCTTTGCGGAGCGACTGCCGCACCGCCTCCTCGATCCCCGCCGCGGCGTCGGCGTGCCCCAGCGTCTCGAGCAGGAGGGAGGTCGACAGCACAGCGCCCACCGGGTTGGCCTCGCCGGTGCCTGCGTACTTGGGGGCGGAGCCGTGGACCGGCTCGAACATCGAGGTGCGGCCGGGGTGGAGGTTGGCGGAGGCGGCAATCCCCAGCCCGCCCTGGAGGGCGGCGCCCAGGTCGGTGACGATGTCGCCGAACATGTTGTTGGTGACGATCACCTCGAACATCTCCGGCGC
>DATNKQ010000193.1:0-3102 GCA_035603315.1 Thermoanaerobaculia bacterium | reverse complement strand
CGGGGCGATCGGCAACCGCTACTTCCTGCCGCTCTACCCGGCGCTCTGGTTCCTGGCGGCCCGCCCGCTGCGCGCCGCCTGGGCGGCTGTGCTTCCCTTCGGCGCCGCGGCCCTGGCCGCCCCCTTCCTGCTGCCCCTGTGGAGCCACCCGGCGGCCTTTCCCATCGGCCCCGACGGCCGCTACCGGCACGTCTCCGATGTCGCCCGGCGATTTCTTCCCTACGAGACCACTCAGAGCCACATCCCGGGCGGCCAGGATGCCGCCCACGACGGGCTGTGGATCAAGCTCCTGAACGGCAACGTCGGGCGCATCGGAGGCGCCGAGGGCCTCATCGGCGACGCCGTGGGTGAGCTGCTGGTGGGGAGCCCGGCGCCGCTCGACGCCCTCCTCCTCACCTTCGATCCGCGGGCGCCGACCCGGCTTCAGGTGAACGGCGAGACCGTCCGGCCGAGCCTCCTGCGGCCCAACGGCTCGATCGTCTTCACCGTCCCCCTGCGCGAGCCGCGCGCCGTCCATCCCATGTGGTGGACCTGGGACGACTACTACCTGTACGAGCTCGACCTCCGCCTCCCCGGCGCGCCGCGGGTGCCGATCGGGCTGCGCGTGCTGCCGGGGCGCCAGCTGGCGCGATCGGATAAGTCTGATAAGAAGGCGGCGGGGGAGTGACCGTGGCGGCCCGCGCAAGCTGGATCCTGGAGGTGCGGGGGCGGCTCGCCTCGCCGCCGCCGCGGCGTTTGGCGCCGCCGGCGGCGGAGCTGCGCCAGGCCGCCGTCCTGGTGCCGCTCTACGTCGACGCCGGCGAGCTGTGGACCCTCCTGACCAAGCGCACCGACACCCTCCCCAGCCACCGCGGCCAGATCGCCTTCCCCGGCGGCGGCCGCGAGGGAGCGGAGGACGCCTGGGCGGCGGCGCTGCGCGAGGCCGAGGAGGAGGTGGGGCTGGACCCCGCCAAGGCCCTGCGCCTGGGCGAGCTCGACGAGACGGAGAGCCCGGCCGGCTTCCGCGTCATCCCCTGCGTGGCCGCCATCCCGTTCCCCTACGAGACCCATCCCAACGAGGCCGAGATCGCCGAGGTCTTCAGCATCCCGCTCTCGGCCTTCGGCAACCCCAAGCTGGTCGAGGAGCGGGCCGTCGAGATCAACGGCGCCCGCCGCCAGCTCCGCATCTACCACGTCGGCAGCCGCCAGATCTGGGGCCTGACGGCGCGCATCCTCCAGAACCTCCTGGTAAGGGTGGGGCTCGAGAGCGGCGAAGAGAACTGAGGTCCCGCCCCCGCCGTCACGCATCCCCCGAATCCAGCACTATCAAGTTTGAAGGTCGATATCAGTTCGTGCGTGTCCCATTGCGGAAGCGCTATCCATGAGCCCTCGCTCCCAGACGTTGTCTCGCCCAGCCGGCGCCCCGGCCCCCGCCGCCGTCCGTTCGCCGCGGTTGACCGCCGCGGACCGGCGGCGGCTCGCGGGCTGGAACGCGACCGCGGTGCCCTATCCGCAGGATCGCCTGCTCCACGAGCTGTTCGCGGCGCAGGCGGCGCGCACGCCGGCCGCCCCGGCGGTGGCCTGCGAGGGCCGGTCGCTGACCTACCGGGAGCTGGCGGAGCGGGCGGAGAGGCTGGCGCGACATCTGCGCGGCCTCGGCGCGGGGCCGGACACCGTCGTCGCCATCTGTGCCGAGCGCTCCCTCGACCTGGTCGTCGGCCTCCTCGGCATCCTTGAGGCGGGCGCTGCCTACCTGCCCCTCGACCCCGGCTATCCGCCGGATCGTCTGTCGTTCATGCTGGAAGACTCCGCGGCGCCGATCCTCCTCACCCAAGAGAGCCTGGCGGTCCGTCTGACCCCGCCCGCGGGCACGCGCGTTGTCCTCCTCGATGCGGAGGTTGTTGGTGTAGGGGCGGGGCTTGCCCCCGCCCGGGAGGGGACAAGCCCCTCCCCTACATGCAGCAGCAACCGGGAAGGCGATGTCCGCCCGCTCCCCGACCACCTCGCCTACGTGATCTATACCTCGGGCTCGACGGGGAAGCCCAAGGGGGCGATGAACACCCACCGTGCCATCGTCAACCGCCTGCTGTGGATGCAGGAGGCCTACGGCCTGACGGCGGCCGACTGCGTCCTCCAGAAGACGCCGGCGAGCTTCGACGTCTCGGTCTGGGAGTTCTTCTGGCCGCTCCTGACCGGCGCGCGGTTGCTGCTGGCGCGGCCGGGCGGCCACCAGGACGCCGCCTACCTGGTGGACCTCATCGCCGGCGAGGGGGTAACCACCGTCCATTTCGTCCCCTCCATGCTGCGCGGCTTCCTGGAGCAGCCCGGCGTCGAGTCCTGCGCCTCGCTGGTGCGGGTGATCTGCAGCGGCGAGGCCCTGCCGGCGGAGCTCGCCGAGCGCTTCCACGCGCGGCTCCCGGCCGAGCTGCACAACCTCTACGGCCCGACCGAGGCCGCCGTCGACGTCACCGCCTGGCAGTGCGAACGGGAGAGCCGCTCGGCGACGGTTCCCATCGGCCGGCCCATCGCCAACCTCCGCATCCACCTCGTCGACCGGGATCTGCGGCCGGTGCCGGTGGGGGAGCCGGGGGAGCTGGCGATCGCCGGCGTCGGGCTGGCGCGCGGCTACCTGGCGCGGCCGGGGCTGACCGCGGAGCGCTTCGTCCCCAGCCCCTTCGCTGCCGGCGAACGGCTCTACCGGACGGGCGACCTGGCGCGCCACCGCGAGGACGGCGCCGTCGAGTATCTGGGCCGCCTCGACCAGCAGGTCAAGATCCGCGGCTTCCGCATCGAGCTCGGGGAGATCGAGGCGGCGCTCGCCGTCCATCCCGGCGTGCGGGAGGCGGCGGTGGCGGCGGTGGACGGCCCCGCCGGCGATCGCCGGCTGGTAGCCTACCTGGTGCCGCGGAGTGTCGATGGTTCGCCCGGTGAGCTCGTCCGCGGCGTGCGGGCGGCGCTCGCGGAGAGGCTCCCGGAGTTCATGGTGCCGGCTGCCTTCGTGCTCCTCGATGCCCTCCCCCTCTCGCCCGCCGGCAAGCTGGACCGACTCGCTCTGGCGGCCCTCGCGCCAGCGGACGCTCTGCAGCCGGATCTCGCGGCGGCCTACCGTGCCCCCGCCACGCC
>DATNKQ010000192.1:0-2990 GCA_035603315.1 Thermoanaerobaculia bacterium | reverse complement strand
CGGAGCGGATCAACCGGGCCCGCGCCCGCCGCGACGCCTTCGGCGCCTTCGCCTCCGCCGAGGTCGACCTCGCGCGCGGCCTGGCGCTCGCCGCCGGCGTGCGCTGGGACGGCATTCGCGGCGGCCTCTCCAGCGAAGCGGGGATGGTTCCCTCCGGACGTTCCGACCTCTCCGCCGCCAGCCCTTCGCTCACCTTGAACCGGCGTCTGGGGCGCTCCGGCAACGCCTTCCTCTCGGTCAGCCGCTCGTTCAAGGCGCCGACCCTGGAACAGCTCTTCGACCGCCGGCCGTTCTTCCTCGCCCCCTATCTGCCGCCCCTCTACCTCTCGAACGATGCGCTGCTGCCGCAGCGGGCCTGGAACGTCGAGCTCGGCCTGCGCACCCGCCTCGGCAACCGCGCCTGGACTGACCTCGCCCTCTACTCGCTCAAGGTCCGCGACGAGATCGGCTTCGACCTCGCCCACCTGCGCTACGACAACATCGACCGGAGCGTCCACCAGGGCGTCGAGTGGAACCTGACCGCCTACCCGACCGATCACCTGCGCCCGCGCCTCGCCTACGTGCTCTCGCGCGCCACCTTCGACGGCGGCGCGAACCGCGGCAACCAGATCAACGGCGTGCCGCGCCACCAGGCGACCGCCGCCCTCGCCTGGCTGGAGGAGAACGGCGCCGCCGGCGGCCCCGGCGCCGGCCTCTGGGCGGAGGTCTCGCTCCACCACGTGCGCGGCCAGTTCATCGACGAGGCGAACCGCCTGCCGCTCGCTCCTTACACGATCCTGGACGCCGCCGCCGGCTACCGCTTCCGCCGCTTCCCCCCAATCGGATCGCTCGGCATCGAGCTGACGGCGCGCAACCTGACGGACGAGCGCTTCACCCCCGAAGGCTTCGTCAGCCTCGATCAGCGCGGCCAGCCGCTGCCGCTCTACTACCCGGGGTCGCGGCGGTCGGTGGCGGGGCTGCTGAGGGTGGAGCGGTAAGGGTAGACTGGAGAGCGAACGGAGGACTCCACATGGCCGTCGAGATCACGGGCAGGTACACCGGCAACCTCAAGATGGAGCTCCGGCACGGCCCCTCGGGGACGACGCTCAAGACCGCCGCGCCGGTCGACAACAAGGGAGACGGCAGCTCGTTCTCGCCCACCGACCTGGTGGCGGCGGCGCTCGGCTCCTGCATGGTGACGACGATGGCCATCGTCGCTGAGCGCGAGGGCATCGACTTCTCCACCGCCTCCTTCCGCATCGAGAAGCACATGGCGAACGACCCGCGGCGGGTGGGCGCGCTGCCGATCACCATCCGCATGCCCCCCGGCCTCACCCCCGATCAGCGCACCAAGCTCGAGCGCGCGGCCCACACCTGTCCGGTGGGGAGGAGCCTGCGGCCGGAGCTCGAGGGGGACGTGAAGTTCGTGTACGAGGGGGAGTGAGCGCCCCCCTACGTCTTCGCCTCGTACCAGCTCTTGCCCCAGCCGACGTCGACGACGAGGGGGACCTTGAGGCTGGCGACCCCTTCCATCTCTTCCTTGACCAGGCGGGCGATCTCCGCCGCTTCGGCCTCGGGCACCTCCAGGACCAGCTCGTCGTGGACGGTCAAGAGGAGGCGGGCGCCGGGATGCTCGGCTGCCAGGCGGCGGTCGACGGCGATCATCGCCAGCTTGAGGAGGTCGGCCGCGGTGCCCTGGATGCGGGCATTGATGGCCATGCGGCGGGCGTTCTCGCGCAGGTTGCGGTTCTTGCTCTGGATGTCGGGGAGCCAGCGGATGCGGCCGTAGAGGGTCTCGACCTTGCCCTCCCGCTCGGCGCTCTTCTGCGTCTCCTCGACGTAACGCTTGACCCCCGGGTAGCGGTCCAGGTAGGCGGTGATGAAGGCCTCCGCCTCCTTGGGGCTGATCCCCAGGTTCTGCGACAGGCCGAAGGCGCTCATGCCGTAGAGAATGCCGAAGTTGATCACCTTTGCCGCCCGGCGCTGGTCCGGGGTGACGAGCGCCGGCGAGGCGCCGAAGACGGTGGCGGCGGTGGCGCGGTGGATGTCCTCGCCGGCCGCGAAGGAATCGATCAGGGCGCGCTCGTCGGCGATGTGGGCGAGCACCCGCAGCTCGATCTGGCTGTAGTCGGCGACCAGCAGGAGGTGACCGGGATCGGCGACGAAGGCGCGGCGGATGCGTTGGCCGAGCTCGGTGCGGATGGGGATGTTCTGCAGGTTGGGGCTGGCCGAGGACAGCCGGCCGGTCGCCGCCACCGCCTGGTGGAAGCGGGTGTGGAGGCGGCCGTCCGGCCCCACCAGGAGTGGCAGGGCGTCGACGTAGGTCGACTTGAGCTTGCTGAGCTCGCGGTAGCGCAGGAGGAGCTCGGCGATGGGATAGCCGCGCGCCGCCAGCTCCTCCAGGGTCTCGGCGCCGGTCGAATAGCTCTTCGTCTTCTGGGTGCGCTTCAAGATCGGATAGCCCAGCTTCTCGAAGAGGATCACCCCCAGCTGCTGCGGCGAGTTGAGGTTGAAGCGCTCGCCGGCCTGCTTGTAGATCTCCTCCTCCAGGCTGTCGAGCTCCTTGCCCAGCTCGGCGGACATCTGCTGCAGATAGTCGACGTCCAGGAGGATCCCCGCCTCCTCCATGCGCAGGAGGACGGGGACGAGCGGCGCCTCGATCTCGTCGTAGACGCGGGCGAGCGCCCCCGCCGCCAGCTCGCCGCGCATCGGCCCCGAGAGCCGCCGCGAGAGGGCGATGCGCTCGCCGGCGTAGGCCAAGAGGCGGGCGTCGCCCAGGGCCGGCTCCTGCCCCTTGTCCCAGCCCACCTCGCGGGCGGAGAGCGGCTTGCGCTCCAGGCGCTCCAGGGCCAGCTCGTCGAGGGTATGCCCGTGGAGGGAAGCCTTCAGGAGGTAGGAGACGAGCATGGCGTCGAAGAGGGCGGCGCGGCAGCCGCCCTCTTGGCGGCCGCCGCCGCGGCGGTCGCCGGCGCAGAGCCGCAGCACCTCCTTGAGGTTGTGGCCGACGAGGT
>DATNKQ010000151.1:0-16328 GCA_035603315.1 Thermoanaerobaculia bacterium | reverse complement strand
ACGAAGGGGGCACCACCTCCACCCTGGACGGCTTCGGCGGGACCTGTGCTGCGTCGGTCAGCGCTCTAGCGTCGGAGCTCACGTCAGCCGCCAACACCGCGTGCCACAACCTCACCGGCTTCCACGCCTGCAACGTGGTCCAGTACACGACGGGATGCCTGATCGACGGGGACCCTAACTACTACATAGACCAGGGGTACGCCACCTACAACTGCTACGACACCACCTGCTGATCCACCTCGTCGAGCGGCCGCGGTCGGGCGCGGGCGATGCTCGCCTACCGGCCCGGAGGCTTCATGTGCACTCGATTCCCGTTCAGCCTTGCCTTTTCGAAGGTGGAGTCGCGGCAATCGGCGGCCGTCTCCACCGTCAGCCGGGTGGCTTCGTCGCGCAGGTTGGTGTAGCACTCGGCAGCCTCGACCTACTGAGCGCATGCGAAAGTGTAGCTGGGCGTTGGCCAAGCCGAACTCCGCCCCAAGGAAGCCCAATACACAGAAAGCCATATGGCAACCAATGTACATTCTTGTCGCATTTTAGACTCTACGGTATACTAAGACGCTCGAAAAGAATTCCGGCCCGAAACAGAACGAGGACCGAGTCCCTTTTTCTTCGTGGCTGGCCCCTTATTTGCGGTTTCAAGCGGCTTGAGAGCACGGTTGAGATCCAGCAAGACCGCATTCCTCAAGTCTTACAGATCGCTTTGTTGCGGTCGTGAAAGGAGTTCCGATGAAGGCGCATAACCCGTTTCTAGTTGTCGTGCTATTGTTGCTAGTGCCGGTGGCGCTGATTGCGCAGGTTGTCGTACGCGATCAGGCCCCTCTCAAGAACTGGCAGGCCCCGCTGTACTGGCAGCCGACACAGGCGGAAAGCCAAGCCATCGCAGCCGTACCGGATACCGCGCGCAACGCCAACTCTAAGGACGATGCTACTTTGACTCCCGCCCCTCTTGTGTTCGTGGGAATGACACCCTGCCGCCTGGTTGATACGCGGGTTGGCCGAGCATTTACGGGCTCGTTCGGTCCGCACAGCCTCAAGGGGTCCGCCAGTCGGACCTTTGCCATCCGAACTAGCGCGGCTTGCACGATTCCTCCCACCGCACAGGCGTATTCGCTGAATGTCACCATGGACCCGCGAGGACATTTTGGCGTCATCAAGATCTACCCTACGGGGCAGGCCCTACCGCTCGCCGAGACTCTTATTTCCACGCAAGGTTTGATCGTGGACAACGCGGCCATTGTTCCGGCAGGAAGAGGCGGCTCCCTAGACGCATACGCCAGCGAGCCTACCGACTTGATCATCGACATCAACGGCTACTACGCCCCAACGAGTGCTATCTCGCTGGCCCAGGGTACCGCCAGTGAGCCCGCGCTGAGTGTTTCCGGCGATGCCGGAACCGGCATGTTGGCTTCTCAACCTGGGGCCTTGAACCTTGCCGCTGGTGGGGCAGAGGCTGTAACTTTTAACTCGATCGGTGATATGAATGTGGCGGGTCGCTTGCATGCCAATGGTCCCATTAGCAGTGGCAATTCGATATCGATCAATGGTTTGACGAATAGCATTACGGTAGATTCGGCCACGCCTCCTGTGTCCGGCAAACCGAACGAGATATATATCGGCGGGGATAGCGGTGGCCCGGTCGGGCCTACTAACCTGTTTTCAAATATCAGAGTGGGCATCGGGACCAGGGACCTTACTGGCGATTCCAAGGTCAAGATCTTCAGTAGCGGGGTCTTTCCCGACGCCCCTGCTATTGAGGTTACCACCTTAACTCCTCGCGGTGGCGCCAGACTTCAACTTGCTGTAGCACCCTGTAGTGGGTGCTATTCGACCGTAGCGGCTGCCGGCGATGTGATCGTAGGGGCAAAGTCGGGCGCATCGGAAGATTTGATTCTTGCCGCCACAAATGGCCATCAAGGTGCGATTCGGTTTACTACCGGCTTTGCGCAAGGTTGCGGTGTCCCTGGCGCTGAATCACAGAAGATGGTCCTCACGAACGCCGGTAACCTGGGCATCGGTTCCAACTTCACAACTAGATCCTGTGGAGGGCCCACGCAAGTCCCGGTGACAGCGAAACTGGACGTAGACGGCAACGCGAGAATTAGGAACCTCCCTCCTGGCAATACGCTTAACAACTTGGTCGTGGCAGATGGCAATGGTGGACTCTTCACAAGAAACTTCAATACAAAGATACAAAGTGGCATCGTCCCTGTTGGGCAAAGCCCGACAAATCTGAAGCGAGTTACAGTAGTTTTCCCTGTGGCCTTCAATTCTACGCCTGTGATTACGGCCAATACTCTACAGGGTACTGATTTCCCATTCAACATCGATGACACCTTTGCAGTCTCGGTGCAATCGGTAACGACAACTGGTGCCGTGATCCAGGTACTCCGTATTCGCCCCACCGGTGCCGGATGGGCGCAGCACCTACAGTTGGGATGGATTGCAGTTAGTCCATAGAGGCGCGTCGAAATCGGGAACTTCGAAGAGCCCGTCGTCCTGACCGATGATCCGCGGCGGCTTGGGCTCGATCGGAACGAGACGCGCGATCGGTTTGCCGGCGCGGGCGATCACGATCTCCTCGCCGCCGGCTACGCGCTGCAGCAGCCGTGAGAAGTTCGTCTTGGCGTCGTGGACGTTGACTCCGGCCATGACGGTATCGTGGACTCAGCGGTGGACGAAGTCAAACTGTCCGAAGACGCCGCCCGCGTAACCCCAAAGGGGCCTCGCCGCCCAACGCGAGGGCGCAGCAGCGCCTCGATGCCTCATCGAAGGTTCGAGGGCGACGTTGGGGAGGCGGGAGAGGCGGCGGGTTCGGAAGGGGTTGTCTAGAAAGCTTTGCGCCAAGTTTCCGGGTGCGCCGGCCCTCCGCTCTCTATGAGGGTCACCTCGCCGAAGGCCCAGAACCGGGACTGCACCCGGCACCGCGAATCGAGACCCTCCAGCAGGCCGTCGGTGATGGCATTGAACGGCGCGATCGGGACCGTTTTCCACTGCTGTATCTCGGGGTCGGACGAGGCGACCGGCACGTCCCAGGAAACCGAATCCTTGCCCCATCGCCGCATTCTCTTGTCGCTGAGCCGGCGGCGGTAGAAGGCGATCAGGGCCGCCGGGGCGCGCGAACCTATTTCAGTATCTCCAGACGAAACCTATGAGGGGCACTCGGCTCTGGTGGCATCTCGACCAAGAGAAACTGAAGCCAATACACCCTAAAGACCCAGGTGAAGCCGGAACCTCGTTCACCAGTAATTCGAGCGGTTGAATCAAGGCTCGTAAGGATTGGCTCCACGCCAAGAAACTCGCGGGGCTTCACAACAATTAGGAGCGTTTGATCTGTCTGCGAGTGAGTGACGACGACGCCTTCCAGCAAAGACATGGCCCCGAAGTCGGCGAGCACTCGCTCCTTCTCATCGAAGACCACTGAAGACTGAGTCCTCGGCTGCTGCAATGCTCTAGGATCGGTCGTTGCAGGCATTCCGGAAATCTTCTTCGCCAGTTCGGTCATTTTCTCTCGCCTGGAAACAGGGTCCTTTAGCTGTGCACGGCCCATTGTCTCTCGCTGGATAAGTAGCTGCTTTCCAGTGAAATCTTCGAATTTGACAACTACGGACACGTCTCCGTCCTCAGGATCATCGACTATTTCGCCGAACGCTACAACCGAGACTCCCAGCAATTCTAGTCTTCTCGACTCAGCCTGAGTAATTTCCCGCAGTGCGTTCTCACTATCGATCACTGCACGCAAACGGTCGAGCTTGCGGCGTTCAAGGACAGTGTAGTTCGTGTGTTGCTTCAACGCCTCCTCGAACTCCTCGGTAAGACGTTCTGTAATGCTATCTCTTCTACCATCACGTGTGGAAAAGTCCCAGACCGCCACGTTCTGCGCGAAGGTCAGTGCAGGAAGCAGCAGACCTAGAAAGATGAAGGTATGAATTCTCATTGAGTGGCTCCTCACAACTGGCATGGAGTCAAGGTCATACCGTCTTTGGTGACGGAGATCGTCTCGGCACATGTGCGCCTTCCCTCTTTCTCGAGCCTTATCTGATGGTTGCTGTCGCCTGCAGGTACTTCTATCGTAATCAGAATCGCAGTCCGCTTGAGTATCCGGGCCTCACGGCCATCCAGCGAGACGGCCGCGTTGCTCATGGAGGTCGGTATCAAGAGGTTGAGTCGGTAGGAGAACGCATTCTGCGGAGGCGGTAGCGAGGACTTTCGCGCTCTTGTCACAGGGAACTTCGAAGGAGGACTAAGGGCACGCGCTGTCTCGCTTCGAATTGGCGAAGGAGCTATTGCTGTCCCTTCGGGCGCGACTGGCCTCGGAGAGAAATTTCGGTCGCGTGCTGAATCGCTTTTCCCGTCGCCCTCTTTGGTGAAAAGTGCGGCTGGACCAGGCCTAGGTTCCTGTACCACCACAAGCGCCGCCGGGTTGTAAAAGAAGACAATAACGAATACCGCGAGAGCGCCACCCACGCGGAGCCAATCTGCGATGGTGACCTGCAAGAAGCCCGGGATCGTGGCTGCCACGCCAGCCGCTGCGAGTGCCAGCAAGACCCGAAAGACAGTGTATTGAAATGGGGTAGGATTTGGTACCGCAATTGCAAGGACTACCAAGACGACAACGAACACCACGCCAAAAACGAATGCCAGATGCCGCTGCTGGTAACGCGGAATGAGGAACGGCGACCCTGGCGCTGCTGAGCGTGCCTCGGTCAGCGAGCTTTTCTTTTTCATGGCGACGGCAAGGCTAACACAGAGGCTGAAGTATAGTCTTCCGCCTCGGAGCGTAAGGCCATTCGGACTCGTTTGGACTCTGGCTCGGCGCTCGTTGGGTGCACGGCTACGCCACTGAGGCGGGCCAGGCCGCCCCCCAGTCATGCCTTCTCGGCCTGGCAAAGAGATCGTGTCATCAGCCCCATCTACAGCGGAGGAGTCCTTGGGCTAGTGTTCCCCTAGAAGATTCTGCTCGCCGAGGCATAGCCAGAAGAATCGCCTGCCACCTCCTTCGGGATCCCGCTCGGTTTTCGGGGCTTGACCGCTTGCAAAAATTGTGCTAACACTTCCAATCATTAGATAGTTTCTGCCGGCAGCAGCCGTTCCCCACAAGGTGCGGAAGGAGTCGCGCGATGAGGGTCCTGGGAAAGCGATTACTCGCGGGGCGCTTCTTCAAGTGCCATCGCGGCGCAATTGCGATCGTTTTGCTTGGGAGCGCGGGCTTCTTCTCTATGGCTGGGACACGCACTATGAAACCCGCATCGGCACATGTGCCATCGATGAGGTCGATTCCCAGGGACCACTATCAGACATGGTCGCTTTTTCTGGTTTGTAACCCTAAGTGGTTGGCATCCGAGAAGAGTTCGGACCTAGATCGCCTCTACGAGGATTTCCAGAACTTCGGTAGGACGATAGGCGAAAACAATCTAGCGGTGTGGTTCTGGAAGTCAGATAAAACAATATACGATTCTCATCTCGCGAAGAGCGTTGACGTGGAGCGTAGCATAAAATTTTGTAAGTCGTTCAAACTCGCACCGAGCGCTGGCCCTCATCTACTTGTAGTTTCGAGCTACCCGGACCTCACAACAGCACCCCGGGCCTACGCAGATTACGCACTCGGATCGAAGTGGTCGAAGGAGATCTCGGATCTCCTGGCAAAACTTACGGATGAACTTCTCTTACAAGGGAAAGTAATGAGCCAACCAGCGGTCGCAGCCCCATCGCAGGACAGGTTATGGATCCGACTCCTGGAGGCAACGCAGCGAAGCGTCATCGGTTTCGGATGCGCATGGACCTTCAAGGTTAACGCAGGAGCCCTGGCAGTGGATCTACGGCCCTGCCAAAAATCTCAATAGGAGGCGTGCCAAATTGTCAATTCGGAAGTGGCATGCGGGCAAGCTGATCATACTCTGGGCTTGGGGTGGTATATTCGCCGCTCTCTTGCTCATGAACTTCCTCGGCCAACCGGTCCGATCAACGCCGGTTCTCCATTCTCGTTCTCATCGCGCTCTCGGCCGTGTCTTGGCGCTGGCTTAGCGGGAAGGAATCTTAAACCTCCGAGCGCCGTCGACGCCAACCCAGGGGCGCGTCGAAATCTTCAGGGACTTCGAAGAGTCCGTCGTCCTGGCCGATGATCCGCGGCGGCCTGGGCTCGATCGGAACGAGTCGTGCGATCGGCTTGCCGGCTCGGGCGATCACGATCTCCTCGCCACCGGCCACGCGCTCCAGCAGTTGGGAAAGATGCGCCTTGGCGTCGTGGACGTTGACCTCGGCCATGAAGGTATCGTGGACTAAGCAGTCGACTAAATCAAACAGAACCGTCTGCGGCAGGATTTTGGGGGCTTCAGTACCCATCCCGCTCCGGCGAAGCCTGTAACGATCCCCATCGACCCATCGCCTTATCTGCAGAGCTACGTCTTCCCACCTCTTGAAGAGGAGGTCTTCCATGCTGGAAAGCAGAATTCCCCTCGCTTCCCCGTTGCACGTCGCTACTTTGAGGACCCGCCGCACAAGCTGGAGGGGGATTGCCTCGCTCGCCCTCCTCGCGGGATTGCTGGCTCCGGCGCCGCGGGGCGCGGCGGAGACCTGCTGGGTCTATGCCGACACCCAGAATGCCGCGGTGCCGCTCAAGTGCGTGCAGAAGAGCGACCTGACGACGCCCTGCTCGTACGGCAGCTTTTCGTCGCCCAACGACTGCACGGCCGTCCTCGCCTCGTCGCCGCAGACCATCCTGCGGATGCACGACATCTGGCACTCCTGCTTCGGCGCCGTCGGCGGTCCGGTGCCTCCCGCCGGCCGCGGCCAGCGCTGGTACGCCTTCCATCGCCAGTTCGAGCTCGACTACGACGCCTGGCGGGCCGGCGTCGGCTTCCCGCCCGTCGAGTCGCTCAACTGGTGCTCGGACATGAACCTGCCCTACGGCACCAGCCCCACGGAGCTGCCGGCGAGCGGCCCGGGCTCCCATCCTCAGGGGTGCGGCACCGGCACGCCGCGGCCCGACAACGTCTCCTGCCCGCAGTGCATCTCCTTCGCGCAGTGCCTGTTCCTGCCCGGCGCCGGTCCGGCCTGCCCCGCCGGCTCGACGCCGCCGAGCGCGACCTGCGAGACTCCCGACCACAGCGTCTCCTTTCCTGGCATCAGCTCGCTCGATCAGTTCGCCAACGTCGACGACGTCGCCAAGATCCTCGACGGCCAGTTCCACGGCATCATGCACGGCGCGGTGGCGGCCGCCGACAACCCGGGTTTCTACAACCAGGACAACAACGGCAGCACCTGCTCGCCGCGCGACGGCATGTTCTGGCGCCTGCACAAGGCGCTCGACGACGTCGTGCGCGCCTGGCAGGACAGCAAGGCGGTCGACGTCGTGGTAGTCCTCGACCGCTCGGGCAGCATGGGCGACCCCGACTCGAGCGGGGTGTCGAAGCTGGCGGCAGCCCTGACCGCCGTCGACAACTTCGCCGACCTCCTGGAGACCAGCCGCACCGACGGCCAGGTCAACCGCATGGGCCTGGTGTCCTTCTCCGACGGCGCGGTGCAGAACATGGCGATGACGGCCGCCGACGGCACCCTCCGCAACGTCGGGGGACCGCTCGAAACGGCCATCACCACCATCACTGGAGCGGGCCCCGGCGGCTGCACCGGCCTGGGCGGCGGCATCGAGCAGGCGCTCAAGCTCCTCTGCCCGCCCTCCGGCGATTGCGCCGGCTTCGCCGGCGCCGGCAACCCCCGCAAGGCCATCCTGCTGATGACCGACGGCATCGAGAACGTCCCCCACTGCCTGCAGCCCGCCGGCGCCAGCGGACCGACCTGCGGCTCGCAGTGCTTCGGCGCCCAGTTCGACTACGCGAAGCTCGCCTTCACCCAGGTCGTCACCGTCGGCTTCGGCAACGCGGCATCGCTCGACGGCGCCCTCCTCACCCTCCTGGCGGAGCGCCAGGGCGGCATCTACCTGCAGAACCCCGGCGGCTCGGGCGACGACCTCAAGCACTTCTTCGCCAAGGCCTTCGGCAAGCTGACGGACGAGTTCGTGCGGGTCGATCCGACGGGCGTCCTGGCGGCGGCCGACGGCGCCTCGCCGCCCGTCGACTACAACTCCTGCGGCGACCAGAAGCTGACCTTCGCCTCCGGCTGGCAGCAGGCGCTGCCCCCGGGAGCGCTGCGGCTGCAGGTGCGGACGCCGAAGGGCGACCTCGTCCGCCGCGGCGGACCGGGCGTGCAGGCGTCCGCCGACCATACCTGGGACTTCGCGCGCATCAAGCTGCCGCAGGGAGCCCCCACGAGCGGCGCCTGGAGCGCGCAGCTCATCCGCCCGCACCGCGTCTACGCCAACGGCTTCACCCCGGACAGCTTCGCCGACCCGGCGGCGGGGACCGACCTCGTCCGCCGCCAGATCCAGCGCCTCTGCCCCGACGGCTGCAAGCGGGCCCTCTACTTCGAGGCCGGACGGCGCGGCGCGATCTCCGCCTACGAGCGCGCCCTCGCGATCGAGAAGGGCGCCGGGCTCGTCGGAGCGATCGCCGCGGTCACCGACCCGGCCGTCTTCCAGAAGGCGCTCTCGACGGGCGGCCCCTGGGACCTCATCGTCTACGCCTACATGGGCCCCGACGTCGCCGAGCCCTACGACACGATCCTCTCCAACCTGGTGTGCGAGCGCCAGCGCGCCATCTTGACCGACACGCGGGCGAAGAACGGCGGGCCGGTGATCCTGCGCTGCGGCGGCGCTCTCCGCGACGGCCCGGACAACTGGAACGCCCTCATCGGCGACGGCAAGCTCCTGGCCGGCGGGCTGGGGCTCAAGAACCCCGGTCATCCCATCTTCAGCTACGGCCTGCGGCCGACCTCCGCGCAGAGCCAGCAGCAGGCGGCGGTCGCCACCTCCGCGGCAGGTAGCGCGGCGGTGACGGCGATCCTGACGCCCGGCAAGGACGCCCAGTGGTTCCTGGACGTCCTCGGGCGCGGGCTGGCGAAGCTCGACCTCCACAACCGCTCCCTCGATCAGCGCACCGGCGACGAGCTCTTCGCCACGGTGCGCATCCTGCCCTCCTACATCCCGGCGGGCGGCTTCGATCACGTCGACGCCCGCGTCGAGGTGGAGTATCCGCGGATCGGCCTCGGCACGCTCCTGTCGCAGCAGAAGGGCGAGCCGCGGCGGGTCAACGGCGAGCTCCTGGACGCCCGCGTGGCGGCGCTCGAAAAGCTCACAATCCCCACCGCCAAGGCGACCTTCCCGCTCTTCGACGACGGCACCCACGGCGACCTCCTGCCGGGGAACGACTACTGGACGGCGGCCCTGACGGGCCTCGGCGCCACCGACGGCATCTACACGCTGCACTTCATTTTCGACCTCACCAAGAACGGCTGCACGACGCACCGCGAGCTCACCGCCTCGGTCACCGTCGACGTGCGGGTGGACCCGCGGGCGAGCGGCCCCCACGTCGTCTCGCAGACCCCGACGGCGATCGGCGGCCTGCGCACGGTGCTGCAGATCACCCCCGCCGACCGCTTCGGCAACCTCTGGGGACCGGGCCGCCTGAGCCTCCAGGGCTGCAGCCCCGCGAAGAGCTGCAGCGGCGCGCCGCAGCTCCTGGCCGACTCCGGGACCGGCACCTACACCGTGGCGGTGGAGACCGCGCCGGCAGCCGCCGGCGTGCGGCTGGCCGCCGCCGGCACGAGCTTCGACTTACCCGTGCCCTGCCCGCGCTGCCCCAAGCTCGCCAAGCTCGACCTGGCAGCGACGCGCTCGCCCGAGCACTCCTTCACCAAGGGGACGGTGAGCCTCGCGGGACCGGCTCCCGAGGGTGGCGCCGCCGTCTTCCTGACCAGCGTCAACCGCGCCGCCGCCAGCGTCCCCGAGGTCGTCGTCGTCCCGGCCGGCCAGACGCAGGCGACCTTCGAGGTCACGCTCCTGCATGCCCACGACGGCCCCTCGCCGGCGGACCTGACGGCGCTCTACGGCGACTCGCAGGTCCATGCGACGGTGACCGTCGTGCCGCTCCGCAAGACGACGAGCAAGGGAGAGCCGCCGGCGCAACCCGCCCACCCGCACGTGCACATGCATATGCAGCAGGAGCCCGTGAAGCCACCGCCGAATCCATAGGTAGTAGTTGTCCTCTTGATCTAATGGAGCCCAACGGGCCTGACGTCCGGAGGCCCCGGATATAGTCCCCGCCGTGAATCCGCCGACGGCTTTCGCAATCTCGCCGGCAGCGCGGGCGGCCCTCCGGGCCGACGCGCTGCCGTTCGCCTTCGCGGTGCTCATCCTGGGGCTGGCGCTCGCCGGCGTCGCCCTCCTCGTCCTGCGCCGGCGGCGCGACCTCGGCCTCCTCTCCTACATCGCGTTGACCGTCCTCTACGGCGCGCGCCTCCTCGCCTCGACCCATGCCGCGCAGCTCCTCTTCGGGCTCGACCCTTTCGCGCAGGCCACCTTCATCTCGGTGATCACCTACCTCATCGGCATCCCCTTCCTCCGCTTCGTCGAGACCCTCCTGCCCGCCCGCTGGCGTCCGCTGCTGCGCGGGCTCCTGGCGATCGTCGTCGCCTTCGCGCTCGGCGCCATCGCCTGGGAGACGGCTCGGCGCTCGCCGGGAGCGCTCTCCACCGCCAGCTCGATCCTCGTGCTCGCCAGCGTCCTGGCGATCCTCGTGCCCCTGGCCTTCCCCGGCAAGACCGCCGGCTGGGAGCTGCGTCGGCTCCGCGTGAGCTTCCTCGTCCTCATCGTCTTCGCCACCGCCCAAAATCTGCGGGGGCTGGGGCTCCTGGCCTGGCCGGCCAACCTCGAGCCGCTCGGCTTCCTGCTCTTCTTCGGCGGCCTGGGCTCGATCGTGGCGCATCGCGTCGCGGCCGGCGAGACGCGGCTGGCCGACGTGCGGCGGGAGCTGGAGACGGCGCGGCGCATTCAGGCCTCGATCCTGCCGCGCGAGCTGCCGCGCGTCGACGGCCTCGACCTGGCAGTGCGCTATCTGCCGGCCGAGGACGTGGCCGGCGACTTCTACGACTTCCTACCCGGCCCGGGCCGCGGTCTGGGCGTGCTGGTCGCCGACGTCTCCGGTCACGGCGTCCCGGCGGCGCTCATCGCCTCGATGATCAAGGTCGCCGTCGCCGCCCAGGCGGCGCACGCCGCCAGCCCGGGGAGGGTGCTGACCGAGATGAACCGCATCTTCCACGGCAAGCTGCGCGACCAGTTCATCACGGCCGCCTACGTCTTCCTCGACCTCGACGCCGCGCGCGTTACCTGGGCCAACGCCGGCCATCCGCCGCCGCTGCTGCAGGGCGCCGGCGGCCTCGCCGAGCTCGGCCCCACGGGCACGGTGATGGGGCGCCTCTCGCGCGCCGCCTACGGGAAGAGCTCGCTCCCCCTCGCCCCCGGCGACCGCCTCGTCCTCTTCACCGACGGCTTTCCGGAAGCGCCCTCGCCGGCGGGCGAACTCTTCGGCGACGCCCGTCTGCAGGGCTTCCTCGCCGAGCACCCGGGGCTGGCGCCGGAGCCGCTGGCGGCGGCGCTCCTCGCGCGCATCGCGGAGTGGTCGGGGACCAACGCCGATCGCGGCCGCGCCGACGACCTGACGCTGGTGGTCCTCCAGGTCGATTCCTAGCTGCCAGACGCTGCGGTACAATTTCCGTGGCCCGCTCCGCGGACGCGCCGCCGCCGGGGTTCCACACCGTGCACGAAAGATCCACCGCCCTCACCTCACCGCCGCCGCGCCGGCGCCTCCTGTCCGCCGGTCTCCTGGCCGCCATCGCCGGGCTCGCCTGCTTCCTCGCCGTCGCCTCGCCGGCCTTCGCGCGGCCGGCCTCGATCCTCGACGACGCCACCTTCCGCTCCGATGTCCTGGAAGGGCTCGACAAGCTCTATGGGATGGACTTCGCCGGTGCCGACGAGGCGTTCTCCCGCGTCGACGCCCGCTATCCGGATCATCCGGCGGGGCCGCTCCTGCACGCGCTCATCCCCTGGTGGAACCTCCTCCTGGACCCCCAGGACACCCGCCGCGACGCCGAGTTCCTCGGTCGCATGGACGAGGTGATCGCCCGCGCCGAGCGCCGGCAGCGGCGCGACCCGGACGACCTTGACGGCCTGTTCTTCAAGACCGGGGCCTTCGCCTTCCGTGCCCGCGTCCACGCCTTCCGCGGCCGCTGGCTGCGCACGGCGCAGGACGGCCGGCGGGCGCTCGTCAACCTGCGCCAACTCAGGAAGCGCGACCCCGACAACGACGACCTCGCCTTCGGCCTCGGCCTCTTCGACTATCTGGCCGATGTCGTTCCGCGGCAGCACAAGTTCCTGCGCCCCTTCGCCCTCCTCTTCCCCCGCGGCGACCGGGCGCGCGGCCTGGCCGAGCTGCAGCGCGCGGCGGCCAAGGGGCGCTTCGTGCAGACCGAGGCGCACTACGCCCTCTTCCAGCTCTACTTCCTGCTCGAGAACGACCTCCCGAAGGCTACCGCGGAGGTCGCCTGGCTGCGCCAGCGCCATCCCGGCAACTCCGTCTTCCAGGTGGAGGAAGGGCGCATCTACGCCCGCTGGGGCCGCTGGGCCGAGGCGACGCTCATTTTCCAGCAGGTGGCCGAGCGCCAGGTCGCCGGCCAACCCGGCTACAGCGGCGCCCTCGCCGAGGAGGCGCTCTATTGGCTGGCGCGGGGCCAGATGGCGAGCCGCGACTACGCGGGAGCTCTGCAGTATCTCGACCGCCTCGACTTCTTGGCCGGCGAGCGCAACTACGACGCCTACTACCGGGCGGCGGGCCGGCTCCGCCGGGGCATGGCCTACGACGCGCTCGGCCGCCGCGAGGAAGCCGTGCGCTGCTACCGCGAGGTCCTCGACCTGCCGGAAGCCGGCGACACCCGCGACCGCGCCCATGACTTCCTCGCCCGGCCGTTCGCCGGGTGAGGCGCGGGCTTCCGTCCTAACCTCGTCGCGGGATCTTGGGGAGGTTTCCCGCCCATGGCGATCTCAGCCGTAGACGTCCGTCGCTGGACCCGCGAGGAGTACGAGCGGATGGCCGCCGCCGGCCTCCTGCACCCCGAGGAGAGGGTCGAGCTGATCGACGGGATCATCTACAGCATGACTCCGCAGAGCAGCCGCCACGCGGCGACCGTCCAGCTGGTCGAAGAGGCCTTGCGCGCGGCCTTCGGCGCCGGCTATAGCTGCCGCGTCCAGATGCCGCTCGCGCTGGGGGACTGGTCGGCCCCCGAGCCCGACCTCGCGGTGGTCGCCGGCCGCCCGCGCGATCACCTGGAAGTGCACCCCATGAGCGCCGCGCTCGTCGTCGAGGTCGCCGACCGCTTCCTCCCCTACGACCGCACGCAGAAGGTCGCGCTCTACGCCCAGGCGGGAATCCCGGAGTACTGGCTGATCGACGTGCAGCAGAAGACGCTCACCGTCTACCGCGACCCCGAGGGCGACACCTACCGTTCGCGGGATCTCCTCCGCCCCGGCGAAACCGTCTCGGCGCTGGCGCGCCCGGAGAGTCCGCTCGCCGTCGCGGATCTGCTGGCCTGAGCGAGCGCGGTACCCGAGATATTCAGCCCTATCCCGCCTCCTCCAACGCCCGCCGGGCTTGGCGCAAAGCGGCAGATGCCTTGCCTGCGGTCTCGTCGGCCGCTCTCGCGGTCTCCCGCGCGGCCTTCATGATCCTCTCCGCTTCGGCGACTTCTTTCTCGGCACGGTCGGCTTCCTTGCGGCGGGCGTCGGCCTCCGCCTTGGCCTTGGCGAGGTCGTCCTCGGCGCGGGCGATGCGGTCGCGAAGCCTCTTCCGCTCGCGCTCCCGCTCCTCGCGGCGCTTCGCCTCTTCGCGCTCCTGCCGGGCGCCGGCGGCGTCCTGCCAATGACGCTGGGCTTCGGTCTCTTTCCGCGAGGGACCGCGCGGGCGAGGGGCGGGCTTCTCCTCCGCCGGCGCCGGCCGCGCCTCCGCGGTTGCCGCGCGCGCCGGGTGGGCGGCGAGCTGGAGCCCGGCGAGGACCTCGAAGCCGGGGGGCTCCAGGTCGCCGTCCAGCCAGCGGCGGGCCGCCGCGGGCTCGGCCTCCGGGTTGAAGGCGAGCGCTTCGAGGTCGGTGGCGAGGCGGTCGACGACGGCGTCTCCCGGGTTGTGGCCGCTCTCCTTCAGGAGGCCGACCGCGCGGTGCCGGAGCTCTTCCTGCAGGGCACGCACGGTGACGATGGCCTCCCGCAGGTCCTTGCCGCCGCTGCCGGAGACGGCTTTCGTCTGGGCGCCGCGGGCGCGCCTGCCGGCGGCGACGAGGGCGTCCATCTTTCGCGGCTCGCTACTGAAGAGGAGGTTCACGGTCCAGGCCGACAGGCTGGGCTTGGCGAGGGCCTTGACCTCCCCCGCGGCCTTCGCCTGGCCCGCCTTCTTGAGCTCGGCCGCAAGCGCGTTCCTCGCCGGTGTGAACTCGTCCAACGGCAAGCCGTAGAGGCGCGCGATGTCGGAATCAAGGGAGCCGAGGTCGATCTTCTTCGCCATGCTCGCCTTCACCGTTACTTTCCGCCCTCGATCAACCGCGCCATCTCCTCGGCCACCTCTTCGGCGGAGCGGTCCGAGGCGTCGACGAAGGTGTAGCTGGGGTCGCGGGTGAGGGGCGAGTCGGCGCGGGAGCTGTCGCGGTGGTCGCGGCGGTCGATCTCCGCCACCACCTCCTGATATTCGATTGCGCTCTCGGCCCGCCGCAGCTCCTCATAACGGCGCCGGTAGCGAACCTCCTGGCGGGCGTCCAGGAAGAACTTGTACGGAGTCTCCGGCACCACGCGCGTGCCGATGTCGCGCCCCTCGAGGACGCCGCCGAAGCGGTGGGCGGCATCGCGTTGGAGGGCCACCAGACGCCGGCGCACGCCCGGATGGGCGGAGACGGCGGAGGTCGCCTCCCCCACCTCCGGCGCCCGGATGCGGTTGCCGACGGGCTCGCCATCGAGCACCACCTCGAAGCTGCCGTCCGGGAGCGGCGCCAGGCTCACCGCGGTCGCCGCCGCCAGATCTTCGACCGCCGCCCGGTCCGCGGGGTCGATCCCCCGCTCCAGAACCTTCAAGCCGATCGCCCGATACATGGCGCCGGTGTCGAGGAAGGGGATGCCCAACCGCCGCGCCAGCAGGCGGGCGACGGTGCTCTTGCCCACCCCAGAGGGGCCGTCGACGGCGACGACGATGGGCGGAGTGTCGTGCAAGTTCAATGTAGGGTGCGCTGTACGCACCGCGAACGGTTATTGGTGCGCAGAGCGCACCCTACGAACTCTTCCTCGCCGACCCGCGGCGCTGACCCGCCGCCATTCCCGAAACCTTTTTTCTTTCTCTTTCTTTACCCAGACTCTTTTTCTTCTTCTTATTATTCTTGTTCTTATTCTTTTCTTCTTTTTTCTTCCCCACCCCCCGCAGCTGCTCCACCTCCCTTTCGGTGAGCTCGCGCAGCGACCCCACCGGCAGATGAGGATCGGAGACCGGGCCGATGGCCACCCGCCGCAGCTTCTGCACGGGATGGCCGATGCGCTGGAACATCTCGCGGATCTGCCGCGTCCGCCCCTCCGACAGCTCGACCATCCACCAGGAGTTCTCGCTCAGGGCGTTGCGCCGCGGCGCCGGCCGCATCGTTATCCTGCAGGGCGAGGTGCGCTTGCCGTCGAGCACGATGCCGGCGCGCAGGCGGTCCACCTCGGCCTCCTCCGGCTGCCCCTTGACCTTCACTTCGTAGGTCTTGACGCAACCGTAGCGCGGGTGGGCGACCTGCTGCGCCAGCTCGCCGTCGTCGGTCAACAGCAGCAGCCCCTCGGTGAGGAAATCGAGCCGGCCCACGGGCACCAGGGCCTTGCGCCAGCCGGCCGGCACCAGCTCCATCACCGTCGGCCGCCCGCCGGGATCGGCGACGGTGGACATGACGCCGCGCGGCTTGTTGAGCAGGAGATAGCGGTGCTGGCCCGCGTGCGGCTGGATGCGCTTGCCGTCGACCTTCACGGCGTCGCGTTGGAGGTCGGCCTTGTCGCCGATCTCCGCCACCCGGCCGTTGACCGTCACCCGCGCCTCGCGGATCAGCTCCTCGACCTTCCGCCGCGAGGCGATGCCGGCGCGGGCGAGGATTTTCTGCAGCCGCTCTTCGCTCATGGCACCTCGGCCTCGTGGAGGGCGCCCTGCCCGCCCTCCGACTCCATCTCCGCCGCCGCCTCCTCCAACGCCGCAGCCTCGAGGAGGATGCGCTCCTCGCGGTCGCCCCTCTCGCCCGCGTCGCCGGGCGGCGATCCCGCCTCGCCCGCCGCCGAGATGCCGCCGAAGGCCTCCTCGAACTCCTCGAGCGGCGGCAGGTCCTTCAGGCTCTTCAAACCGAAGTGGACGAGGAACTCGCGCGTCGTGGCGTAGAGGAACGGCTTGCCCACC
>DATNKQ010000131.1:0-4045 GCA_035603315.1 Thermoanaerobaculia bacterium | reverse complement strand
CGGACCGCGAGCGCGTCGAGCCGGTGGTTGCCTTCCGCGGCGGGCATCGCTGGCTGCCGATCTACGAGCCGATGCCGCTGCCGCCGGCCTCCGGCGCGGCCGGCGCAGCCGGAGCCGCGGGTCTGCGCCCCGGAGGGGTGTGCCTCATCACCGGCGGGCTCGGCGGTCTGGGGTTGGAGCTCGCCCTCCATCTAGCACGCGAGAAACAGGCGCGGCTGGTGCTCGTCGGCCGCTCCCATTTCCCCGAGCGCGACCGCTGGACCGAATGGCTGGCGGCCCACGACGGGGACAACGCGGTGAGCGCGAAGATCCAACGCCTGCTGGAGATCGAGGCGCTGGGAGCGGAGGTCCTGACGCTGTCCGCCGACGTCACCGACCTGGCGGCGATGCGCGCCGTGCGGACGGCCGCCGAACGCCGCTTCGGCGCCGTCCACGCCATCCTCCACACCGCGGGAATCCCCGGCGCGGGGCTGATCCAGGTCAAGGCGCGGGAGGGGGCGGAGCGCGTCCTGGCGCCCAAGGTGCGGGGCGCGCTGGTGCTCGAAGAGGTCTTCGCCGACGCCGATCTCGACTTCTTCGCCGTCACCTCGTCGATCACCGCTCTCTTGCCGCAGATCGGCCAGGTCGACTACGTGGCCGCCAACGCCTTCCTGGATGCCTTCGCCCTCCGGCGCGCCCGCGCGGGCCGGCCGGCGGTCGCCATCGCCTGGGACGCCTGGAAGGAGACCGGCATGGCGGTCACCACCGAGGTGCCGGAGGAGCTCAAGGCCTGGCGCCGCGAGAGCCTCGAGCAGGGCCTGGCCTCGCGGGAGGGGGTCGAGGCCTTCGGCCGCATCCTCGCGAGCGGCCTGCCGCAGGTGGTGGTCTCCACGCTCGACTTCGCCTCCCGGCTGGAGCAGAACGAGCGGCTCGCCGCGCTCACCGAGATCGAAGAGGCGGTGAGGAAGGAGGAGTCGCACCCCCGGCCCGCCCTGGCCAACGCCTACGTGGCGCCCGAGACCGACCTCCAGAAGGACATCGCTCGGGTCTGGCAGGAGATCCTCGGCATCGACGAGGTGGGGATCCACGACAACTTCTTCGACCTGGGCGGCAACTCGCTCGCCGGCCTGCGGGTCATCCAGCGGATGAAGGAGCGGCTGCAGGTCAACCTCTCCGAGGTGAGCCTCTACGAGGCGCCGACGGTCGGCGCCCTCGCCCGCCTCATCGCCGGCGCGGCGGAGGGGGAGGCGGCGCCGGTCTTCGAGCAGAGCCGCAGCCGGGGCGAGCGCCGCAAGGCCCGCCTCGCCCAGAAGCGCGGAGCCGGCCCGGAGTGATGGCGGCCAGAGGTGCCGCGAAGCCGTCCGCCGGCAGGGCGGGCGGGCTGACGGGAGCGCTTGTCCTCGCCCTGCTCCTGGGCGGGCTGGGTGCCGCCTCGGCGCAGGAGCCACCGTCCACGCCGGCGCAGCCGTCGTCCGCACCCGCCCAGGCGCCGCCCCCGCCGCCGCCCGCGCCGGAGGCCGCGGCGGCCGTTCCTGACCGCTACGTCGTCGAGGCCCTCCGGCTCTCCTCCGCGCCGGTCATCGACGGCCGCATGGACGAGCCGGTCTGGCAGCAGGCGTTCCTCGTCAAGGACTTCGTCCAGTACGAGCCCGACGCCGGCGCGCCGGCCACCGAGCGCACCGAGGCGCGCATCGGCTTCGACGCCGAGAAGCTCTACGTCGGCGTCCGCTGCTACGACTCGCGGCCCGACAAGATGATGGCCAACCTGATGGTCCGCGACGGCGACCTGACCTACGAGGACTCCGTGCAGATCATCCTCGACACCTTCCACGACCACGCCAACGGCTTCCTCTTCGCCGTCAACCCGCTGGGTGCCAAGGTCGACGGGCTGGTGCGGCGGGAGGGCGAGGAGATCAACCTCGACTGGGACGGCATTTGGGACGTCGCCACTTCGCGCGACTCCGCCGGCTGGACCGCCGAGTTCGCCATTCCCCTGAAGACCCTCCGCTTCCCCAAGACCTCGCCGCAGACCTGGGGCTTCAACATCCGCCGCTTCGTGGCGCGCAAGGAGGAGGACTCTTACTGGAAGCCGCTGCCGCGCGGCAACGGCTTCTTCGGGCGCTACCGCATCTCGCAGTTCGGCGAGATCCGCGGCATCGAGGGGACGACGGAGGGCGGGCACTACCAGCTCGTCCCCTACGCCGCGATCAAGGACCGCCAGCGCCGCGGCTTCGAGCCCCACCTGACCGGCGACGCCGGCGGCGACCTCAAGGTCAACATCACCTCGGACCTCGTCGCCGACCTGACCGTGCACACCGACTTCGCCGAGGCGGAGAACGACCTGCACCAGGTCAACCTCACCCGCTTCAACCTCTTCTATCCGGAGAAGCGGGCCTTCTTCCTCGAGGGGGCGAACCTCTTCTACTTCGGCGACCGCGGCGGCAACTACGAGAGCTCCGACCGCTTCAGCTTCTTCTTCAGCCGCACCATCGGCCTGACCCCGAACGGCGTCGAGCAGATCCCGGTGCTCGGCGGCGCCAAGATCTCGGGCAACATCGGCGGCCTGGGGCTCGGCTTCCTCAACCTGACGACGGCGCCGGTCGACTTCACCGACTCCTACGGCCACCGCATCCGCGAGCCGCAGACCAACTACACGGTCCTGCGGCTGAAGGACGACGTCTACGAAGGGTCGACGGTCGGCTTCATCGGCCTCGACAAGGAGGGCTCCGGGGACCGCAACCAGGGGGGCGGGATCGACTGGAACCTAGCCCTCGCCAAGCACCTGTCGCTCGCCGGCTTCGTCGCCAAGACGGCGACTCCCGGATTGAACGGCGCCGACAGCGCGGGCTCCGCCGACCTCATCTACGAGACCGGCGTCGTGCGGGCGCGGAGCGTCTACAGCGAGTTCGGGAAAAACTTCAATCCCGAGCTGGGCTTCTTGACCCGCAACGGCATCAAGAAGACCCAGAACGACCTCTTCTTCTACGTCTATCCCAACTGGGACTTCCTGCACCGCCTGATCGTCATCAACACCCTGGAGCACGTGACCGACACGGACGGGCGCCTGGAGTCGCAGATCCTCAAGACCGAGCTCACCTTCACCCTGCGCAACCAGGCCGGCCTCGCCTTCCTGACCAACGACGACATCGAGGTGCTCCCCGCCCCACTCCTCATCCACGAGAAGGTGATCATCCCGCCCGGCGAGTACCGGTTCCGCAACTACTTCTTCGGCGTCCAGACCGACTTCGCCAAGCCGATCTCCGGCACCGTCTGGTACGACGTCGGCGACTTCTACGACGGCACCCGTCTGCACCGTCTGCTCTACCTGGTGTTGCGGCCCTTCCCCGGCTTCCAGGTGGTGATGCAGGACGAGCGCAACGACATCCGGCTGCGCGAGGGCTCTTTCATCACCAACGTCGCCTACGCCGACATCACCTACTCGTTCACCCCCACGCTCTCCGTCCGCTCCCTCGTGCAGTTCAGCCACGAGGACAGCTTCGAGGCCAACCTGCTCGTCGACTGGGCCTACCGGCCGGGGACCGACTTCTACTTCGTCTACACCGGCGTCCGCGACCTGGATCCGCTGCGGCAGCTGTCGAACATCGCCCCCCTGGACCCCGGGCGTTCCTTCATCCTCAAGGTGAAACACCGCCTCGACTTCTGAGGCGAGGCCGGCGCGATGACACGACCCGACGACGCGGGGCAGGCGATCGCCATCATCGGCATGGTGGGGCGCTTCCCCGGCGCGCGGAACCTGGGCGAGTTCTGGCGCAACCTGCGCGGCGGCGTCGACTCGGTGCGGACGCTGAGCGACGAGGAGCTGTTGTCTCTCGGCGTCGATCGCGCTCTCCTCGCCGATCCGGGGTACGTGAAAGTGGCGTCGCAGCCGGACGACGTCGACAAGTTCGACGCCACCTTCTTCGGCATCAACCACCGCGAGGCGGAGATCCTCGATCCGCAGCAGCGCCTGTTCCTGGAGTCGGCGTGGGAGGCGCTGGAGGACGCCGGCTACGACCCGGAGGGCGGCAACCGGCAGGTCGGGGTCTTCGCCGGCGCCACCCTGAGC
>DATNKQ010000124.1:0-2616 GCA_035603315.1 Thermoanaerobaculia bacterium | reverse complement strand
GGCGGGCGCCGCCGCTGGGCGTCCCTCCCGGTGGCGGTCGTGCTCCACCTGGTGGTGCTGGCGGGCGTCGTCTTCGCCCAGTACTGGCAGGTCGAGCAGGTCCCCGAGCCGCCGATCAACGTCGTCTTCCTGAACGCCGCGGCGCCGCCGCCCCCGCCGCCGCCTCCGCCGCCGCCTCCTCCTCCGGCCGCCAAGGTGCAGCCCAAGGTGGTCCAGAAGGTCGAGATGGTGGAGTCGAAGACCCCGGTGCAGCCGGTGCAGATCCCCGAGCAGGTGCCGAAGGCGCCGGACCAGCCTGAGCCCACCGGCGTCGAAGGCGGCGTCGAGGGCGGCGTCGAAGGCGGCGTCGCCGGCGGCGTCCTCGGCGGCGTGCCCGGCGGCGTCGTGGGCGGCACGCCCGGCGGCGTGCCCGGCGGTGTCGAGGACGAGCCCCTGCGGGTCGGCGGCGGCGTCAGCAAGCCCGAGATCATCGAGCGGGTCCAGCCGCAGTACACCGAGGTGGCGCGCAAGGCCCGCCTCCAGGGGACCGTCATCGTCGAGGCGATCATCGACGAGACCGGGCACGTGACCAACGTGAAGATCCTCAAGGGACTGCCGATGGGCCTCGACAAGGCGGCAGTCGAGGCGGTGCAGAAATGGCGGTTCAAGCCGGCGACCTTCCAGGGCAAGCCGGTCAAAGTCTATTACTCGCTGACGGTCAACTTTCAGGTGCAGTAGCGCCTGGGCTCGAAAAGGAGAAGAGCATGGATTTCGGACCCGTAGCCCTGTGGCAGCAGATGGGACTCATCGCCAAAGGGGTGGTCATCATCCTGGCCATCCTGTCGATCTACTCGCTCGCGGTCTCCGTCGAGCGCCTGATCGTCTTCTCCCGCGCGAAGAAGCAGTCGCTCGCCTTCGCCAAGCTGGTGAGCGAGCACCTGAAGCAGGACCGGCCGCAGGCGGCCATCGACGCCGCCAAGAAGTACCCCGGCAGCCACCTGGCGCGGGTGGTCTCCGCCGGCCTCCTGTCGTACCAATATGAGCGCGACAACAGCCCGCTCTCCGGCGACGAGATCGTGGACGCCGCCAACCGCGCCATCGAGCGCGCCACGCTCCTGACCTCGGCCGAGTTCCGGCGCGGCATCGGCAGCCTGGCGACCATCGCCACGACCGCCCCCTTCATCGGCCTCTTCGGCACCGTCATCGGCATCATCAACGCCTTCCGCGGCATGGCGGCGACCGGCTCGGGCGGCATCGGCTCGGTCTCGGCCGGTATCGCCGAGGCCCTGGTGACCACCGCCATCGGACTCTTCGTGGCCATCCCGGCCGCCTGGATGTTCAACATCTTCACCAACCGGCTCGAGCGGTTGAACGTCGAGATGGCGAACTCCTCCTCCGAGCTGTTGGATTTCTTCATCAAGAAGGACAAGACCCGGAATGCGGCTCCATCACGGTAAGAACCTCCTGCCCGTCAACGCGGTGCGGAGCGACATCAACGTCACTCCGCTGGTCGACGTCTGTCTGGTGCTCCTCATCATCTTCATGGTGGTCACGCCCATGCTCCAGAAGGGCGTCAACGTCGCCCTGCCGGAGACCACCTCGCCCGAGAAGATGCCGGAGAACGAGAAGCAGCTCGTCGTCTCGATCAAGTCGGACGGCTCTGTCTACCTGCAGTCCAACTTCATCCCGGACGCCAACATGAAGACCGCCTTCCACGACATGCACGACCAGAACTCCGATCGCGAGATCATCGTCAAGGGCGACCGGCGGCTCGCTTACAAGCAGGTGCGGAAGGTCATGCAGATGATCAACGAGGCGGGGTTCACGCGGGTCGGTCTGATCACCGAAAAGAAGAAGAAGGCAGGGGTTTGAGGCTCCTTTTCAACTCCAGGCAGGAAGAGAGGTAACCCCAATGGCGATGAGCGTAGGAGGAGGCGGTGGGGTCAAGAGCGACATCAACATCACGCCGCTCGTCGACGTCGTCCTGGTGATGCTGATCATCTTCATGGTGGCCACGCCGCTCACCCAGATGGGGTACGGCGTGCAGGTGCCGCCGAAGGTGGAGACGGCGGTCCCGACGCCGAGCCAGGACCAGATCATCGTGCGCATCGACAAGGACGGCCGCACCTACATCAACAAAGATGCGATCGCCTACAACGACTTCGGAGGACGGTTGCGGCAGGCGCTCACCAACCGCTCCTCCAAGGTGGTCTTCTTCGCCGCCGACGGCGACCTGCCCTACGGCAAGGTGGCGGATTTCATGGACCTCTGCCGGGACAACGGCGCCCAGAACCTGGGCATCGTCTTCGAGGACATGAAGGTGACGCCCGGCCTCGCGCAGGCGATCACGCCGACCGCCCCCGCGGCCCCCCCCCCGGCGCCCGCGCCGCCGGGTCACTGAGCCGCGAGCCGGCGAGGGCGTCCCGACGCCCTCGCCGTGCCCTCCCCACTTTTCGTTTTCCTCCGCGAAGTCTCCGTCGTCTCCGCCGCCCGCCGCGGAACCAATTCGCCCATTCCCATCTCTAATCCGATACAGGCGCACCGGCGCGGGATGAACCCGCGCCGCCGCCAACGGATCGGAGGTGGGAGATGTTCGAAAGCTCGCTGATCGCCCTCGAGGCCAAGAGACGGCCGCGG
>DATNKQ010000118.1:0-6425 GCA_035603315.1 Thermoanaerobaculia bacterium | reverse complement strand
GGCGTGGTGGTCTTCCATGCCCGCGACGCCCGCGCCCTCCTGCGCCGGAGGCCTCACCTGCGGGACGCCACTTTGGTGGGCATCCGCGCCGACAACCGCGAGCCGCTGATCGCCGACTTCGAGGTGGTGCAGAACGGCTGCTTCGCCGACTCCCGGCGGCGCTTCTTCATTCCTTTCTGGCCGCAGCCGGGCCTCCTCCCCCGCCACCCCGGGCGCGGCACGGCCATCGCCCGCGCCGCCTTCAAGGGCTTCAACGCCAACCTCCACCCCGACTTCCGCTCGCCGGCGTGGAAGGACTTCCTCGCCGCCCGGGGGATCGAGTGGCAGGTCGACTCGGTGGAATTCGCCGGCGCCGCGACCGACATCCAGGGCACTTCCTGGGCCGATTTCCGGGCCGTCGACCTCATCCTGGCCGTGCGCCCGCAGACCGGCCGGCGGTGGACCAGCAAACCGGCGAGCAAGCTCTACAACGCCTGGCACGCCGGCGTCCCGGCGCTCCTCGGGCCCGAGGCCGCCTTCCGCGAGCTGCGCCGCTCGCCGCTCGACTACCTCGAGGTCGCCTCCCGGGCGGAGGCGCAGTCGGCGGTCGACCGGCTCCTCGCCGATCCCGGCCTCTACCGGGCCATGGTCGACAACGGCCGCGCCCGCGCCGTCGACTTCACCGCCGAGGCCATCCTCCCCAAGTGGGCGACGCTCCTCTACGAGACCATCCCGCCCCTGACGAAGACGCGCAGCAGCCAGCTCCTGCGGCGCGTGCCGCTGCCGCTCCGCAAGACGGCGCGGCGGCTGGCGCGGCTGATCGAGCGGCGGCCCGCGCGCTGAAAGGGACATGCCGGGGGACGTGCTACGATTTCGCCTCAAAACTCGAACATCACGGGAGATCCGCCCATGGCAACCGACCCTTCCACCCTGCCGGCGCCCCGCCGGCCGGTGTCTTCCGATCACCACCTGCGGTTCCAGGTGCCGCACCTGCACCTGGCGAACGCCTTCGGCAACGGCTGGTTCGGCGCCAAGGCGGAGGCCTTTGCCCGCTTCTTCGGCACCCCGACCTTTCTCATCATCCAGTCCGGCATCGTCTGCATCTGGATGGTGGTGAACATCGTCGGCATCGCCCACTTCGACCTCTACCCCTTCATCCTCCTCAACCTCGCGTTCAGCCTCCAGGCGGCCTACGCGGCGCCTCTGATCCTCCTGGCGCAGACCCGGCAGGCGGACCGCGACAAGGCCCTGGCCGACGCCGACGCCCAGCACCGGGAGGCGCTCGCGGCCGCCAGCTTCGAACGCCAGGAGCTCGCCAGCCGCGAGATGGCCCAGGTCAAGTCGCTCCTCGAGCAGAACACCGAGCTGACCCGCCTCACCAAGGAGCTCACCCAGCGCATCCAGGAGCTCACCGACGAGATCCATCGCCGCACCTGCGCGGGGACCCAGTAGGTAGAAGGCGCTCGCAGAGGCGCGTCGGGCTAACGATTTATTTACAGGCGGAGAAGCCCTGCCGGCTTGCGCCCGCGGAGCCGGAAGGGTAGGCTCCAAACGACAGCTGCCCCGACTTCGTCCGGAGAAGCCATGAACCGATCGTACCTCCTCGCTCTCGCCTTCGTCCTCGCCACCCTCGCTGCAGCCTGCGGCGGCGGCGGGGGCAAATCGACGCCCACGACACCCCCGTCGACGGACACCGTCGCCATCACCAGCATCACCCCCGCCACCGGCACCCACCTGAAGGGAGGCGTCGACCAGACCTTCAGCGCCACCGTCAGCTACACGCTCAACAGCGCCGCGTCCGGCACTATCGTGCTGATCTTCGAGGACCAGAACTTCAACGTCCTCAACGTCGGCGACCAGGTGACCAAGACCGTCACCGGCGGCCAGGGCACGGCGACCATCTCCGATCACGTCGTGGTGCCGTTCCTGGGCTCCGGAGTGACGGAGATCCAGGTCATCATCCCCTTGACTCCCGCCGGGGCGGCCACGACGAAAGTCTCGGCGACCGCGGTCTTCCCCATCAGCTCCTAGCAAGGCGCGCCGGCTCGCCGCTCCGCCTTCAGGGAACCGCGATGCCACGGACCGACGTCGATCCCGAGCCCACCGCAGCGGACTGGCCGCCCCTGCCGTACGCGGAATGGGCGGACACCCGTGAGACGCTGCAACGCTGGACGCAGATCGTCGGCAAGACGCGCCTGGCGCTCGAGCCGATGGTGAACCACTGGTGGCAGGTTCCGTTCTACGTCAGCGCCCGCGGCCTCACCACCTCGGCCATGCCGTGCGGAGCGCGGAGCCTCGAGGTGGAGTTCGACTTCCTCGCCCAGCAGCTCGAGATCCGCGCCAGCGACGGCGGCAGGCGAGCTCTGCCGCTCGCCGCGCGGAGCGTGGCCGACTTCTACGCCGAGTACGAGAGCGCCTTGGCGGCTCTCGGCGTCCCCGCCCACATCTGGCCGGTGCCGGTCGAGATGGCCGACGCTCTGCCCTTCGCCGAAGATCGCGAGCACGCCGCCTACGACCCCGAGGCGGCGCAGCGCTTCTGGCGGGTGCTGATCCAAGCAGACCGCGTCCTCCGCGCCTTCCGCGCGCGCTTTCTCGGCAAGTCGAGCCCGGTCCATTTCTTCTGGGGCGGCTTCGACCTCGCCGTGACGCGCTTCTCGGGACGGCCGGCGCCGCCGCATCCCGGCGGCATACCGAACGTCGGCGATTGGGTGATGCGCGAGGCCTACTCGCACGAGGTCTCGAGCGCCGGCTTCTGGCCCGGCAACGCGCAGTCGCCGGCCGCGGCGTTCTATTCCTATGCCTACCCCACGCCGCCAGGCTTCGGCGAAGCTCCGGTGCGCCCCGCCGCCGCCTTCTGGAGCTCCGAGATGGGAGAGTTCCTCCTCCCCTACGAGGCGGCCAGGACCGCGCCCGACCCCGACGCCGCGATTCTCGGCTTCCTGGAGAGCACCTACGAAGCCGCCGCCGATCGCGCGCACTGGGACCGCCTGGCCCTGGAGAGGTCCGGGCATCCGGCTTCCTGAAGAGCGACTGGGACGCTCTTCCGACCGCTACGGCAGCGGCGTGAAGAGATCGGTGAGGATGGTGTGGTCGTCGATACCGGCCCGGCCGGCCAGCGGCTGCTGGGACCCCGACCTCGGCAAACCGTACATGGCCTCCAGGGTGCGCAACAAGTTTACGTGGGTGACGCCTTTCCCTTCGTCGTAGTCGGCGTGCCGGACGTGGCTGCCGGCCAGGATGGTGACGATTCGGTTGCGCTCCGCGGCTTCCCGCGCGGCGGGATTGGTGAAACCGATGGAATTGTGATCGTTCTCGTCGAAGGTGAGGATCAGCAGGCTGTTGTTCTTCTTGGCCCACTGGTAGTAAGCGTCAAGCCTCGTCCGCAACCAGGTGTCTCCAGCTCGGATGCTGGCCGGAACGGCTCCGTCGTGCATGTCGTCGATGAGGTTGGGGATCACGAAAGCCACGGTGGGCAGCTGGCGAAAGTCGGTGGGGAAATCCTGGAACCTGAGGTTGCACGAGCTGTCGGCCGTCTTACCGGCGGGCAGGTTCGAGAAGCTTACCCAGGGGACGTGCTTGCGGGCGTAGAGGCCGGATCGGACGACCTTCGAGCCGATCGCCGGCAGGTCTTCGGAGTATCCCTTGAAGGAGCGGCCGGCGCGGAGAAGCTGCATCCCGAGATTGCTCCCCGCCAGTGGACGCTCGGGGACCGCGTCGAAGAATCCGACGCCCTGATGGCTGCCTGAGAACAGCCAGAAATAGTTACCTTCGCTGTGGTGCTCCTCGCCGAACATGCGGGTCAAGTTGGCGCCTTCGGCGCGCAGCGTCGAGTTGATGTACGGCGCGGCCGGGCTGTCGACGATCTGCCCGTAATCCTTGTTCTCCTCGACGACGATGACGACGTGCTCGTAGACCGGGAGACCGGCGAGCCATGCCTTGACCGCCTCTTTCGTCAAGGCGCCCGGCCGCGGGCTCCTGCACGCCGCTCCCAGCACCAGAACGAGGACGATGGCGAACTTTCGGATGGCAGCCTCCTTTCCGCTCCCCGGCGAGGACGGCCGCGATCGGCCATCGGGGCCATCGGGGCCATCGCGGCTCGCCGCCAGGGCTCTGCAACAGCATCCTTAGCAACTCCCGCGCCTGCTCACCGGGCAGCGGCACGGCTGTCATATGCCGGGCCGCGCCACCCCACTGATCTGCGGTACCGGCTCCTCCCCACGGGGAGGGCGGGTCCGACACGATGAGCGAGCGATCCCAGGAGCGGCAGATCGAGGAGCTCCATCCCGCCAGCTTCGGCTGGGCCCTCCAGTGCTGCCGCTGGGATCGCCAGGAGGCGGAAGAGGTGCTGCAGACGGCGTACCTGAAAATCCTCGACGGACGGGCGCGGTTCGACGGCAGGTCGAGCCTCAAGACCTGGTTGTTCGCGGTGATCCGCCGCACGGCCGCGGAGCGGCGGCGGGCGGGATGGGCGCACCATCTCCTCTCGCTGCGCTGGCTCGACGGCCGGCCGGCGCCGGCCGCCGATCCTGAGTCGGCGGCCGGCGACGCCGAGCGGGCGCGGGCGCTCCGCGCGGCACTCTCCCGCCTGCCGGGGCGGCAACGCGAGGTCCTGCACCTGGTCTTCTACCAGGACCTCACCCTCGAGGACGCCGCGCGGGTCCTCGGTCTCGCCGTCGGCAGCGTCCGCACCCACTATCACCGCGGCAAGGCGAGACTGCGGCTGGAGCTGGCACGGGAGGAGGGGCGATGACCCGCGACTACCGCGACCACGATAGTGACCGCGACCTCGAGCAAGCGTTCGCGGCCTTGCGCGACCGGGAGCGGGAGGGCGGCCCCCGCTTCGCCCGCGTCTGGGCGGCGGCCGCCGATCGCGCCGCGAGCCTCTCCCGCCGGCATCGGACGTTGCGGCTGCTCCCCTTCGCGGCGGCGGGGGCGGCGTTGTTCGCGGCCCTCCTGGCCGCCTGGCTCATTCCGCAGTCGCCGCAGCGGCCGGCTGGAGCCGTGCCCACCATCAGCCAGTGGCGGCCCGCCACCGACTTCCTGCTGCGGACGCCGGGTCGGGAGCTCCTCGGCGAGCCGCCGGCACTCGGCGGCGGATGGCTCGCGCCGCCCTCCCTCTCGATACCCACCACTCTCAAGGAAAGGAGATCGTCATGAAGCGTTGCCTACCCGTCGCCTCGATCGCCCTGCTCTTCCTCGCCGCCAGCCTCAGGGCCGAGCCGCCGCCGCCGGACCCCATCGCCCAGTACGTCTTCCCGCCCGAGCTGATCATGCGCTACGCCGGCGACATCGGCCTCGACGAGGGGCAGCGCGGAGCAGTCAAAGAGGCTGTGCAGAAGGCGCAGGCGAAGTTCCTCGACTCCCAGTGGCAGCTCTCGGAAGAAGGGGAGAAGCTCGTGCGCCTGCTGCAGGCGCGTCCGGCCGACGAGGGGGCGGTCCTCTCCCAGGTCGACCGCGTGCTCAACCTCGAGCGCGAGGTCAAGAGAACCCAGCTCTCCCTCCTCGTCCGTCTGAAAAACCTGCTCACCGATTCCCAGGAGCGCAAGCTCACCGAGCTGCGGAAGAAGACCGCGGGCTGACGTCTTCTCTCCCGCGCTCCCGTCAGCCGGCGTCGATCCGCTGCGCCGTGTGGTGGGAGAGGGCCATGATGGTGATCATGGGATTGACGCCGGACGAGGCGGGGAAGGCGCTGGCGTCGGCGACGTAGAGGCCGCGGATGCCGAAGACCTGGCCGTCGGCGTCGCAGACCGCGGTGCGGGGATCGCGGCCCATGCGGCAGGTGCCCATCTGGTGGGCGCTGAAGAGCGTCGACCAGTTGCGGCCGAAGCGGCTCGCGGCGACGTCGGAGAAATAGGCGTCGACGGCGGCCCGGTCGCCGGCGTCGCGCAGGCCGAGGCGGCGGTGGTTCAGGGCCAGCAGCTGCCGCGCCCCCGCGGCCAGATGGACGCGCGACGCCGCGGCGATCCCCTCCCGCAGGAGCCGGTGCTCCAGTCGCCCAGGCCGGTACTCGACGACGGGCGAGCCGTCGCGCCCCAGCCGTACCCGGCCGCTGTGGCGATCGCGCACGAGGACGATGATCGTGCTCTTCCGCGCGCTCGCCTGCATCTCCCGCCGGTGGTCGCGGGCGCCGCACCAGGGCGTCGCCAGGGCCAGCAGGCCGGGGTGCGCCGGCGCCGTCTCCAGGCGGAAGCCGTAGCCCGCGTTCCCTCCTCCGCCGTCGGCGAACTCGTCGCAGAGGATCGATTGCGGCGGTCCGCTCCAGGGCTCGATGAGATCGTCGTAAGTGCCTGCCACCGAGGTGGCCGGGTGCAGGTGGAGATGGCGGCCAAGAGCCGGCAGCTCGACGCCGGAGCGCAGCAGGAGCACCGGCGAGTGGAGGCTGCCGGCCGCCACGACCACGATGGGCGCGCGGACGGTCACCGCCACCTCCTCGCCCTTGGCGGTCG
>DATNKQ010000116.1:0-13197 GCA_035603315.1 Thermoanaerobaculia bacterium | reverse complement strand
CGTGGGCCTCAACGCTTTCCAGGTCGAAGGCGAGGCGCCGATCGACATCCTCTACATCGCCGACGACCTGGCGGAGCGGCAGGTCGCCGAGCTCGATGCGGTCCGCCGCCGCCGCGACGCCGGGGCGGTGGGGCGCACGCTCGACGCCTTGAAGCTCGGCGCCGCCGGGGAGGCGAACACCATGCCGCTGATCCTCGACTGCGTGAAGGCCTACTGCACGGTGGGCGAGATCAGCGACGCGCTGCGCGACGTCTTCGGCACCTACGAGGAGCCGGCGGTCTTCTGACCGCCCCGGAATGCCCGACCTCTCCGGCGCCGCCCGGGAGCTGCTGCTCTACACCCTGTGGGCGGACCGCCTGTTCTTGAACGCTCTCATCGAGGTGCGGCCGGAGGACCTGGTCCGCGACACCGGCTCGAGCTTTCCTTCCATTCTCGCCACCATGGCGCACATCCTGGGATCGCAGCGGGTCTGGCTGTCGCGCTTCGCCGGCGCCGCGCTCGAACGGGTGCCGGGCGCCGCCGACTTCCCCGACCGCGAGTCGCTGGCCGCCGCCTGGGCCGACACCTCCGCCGAGCTGGAGTTCTTCCTCGCCTCCCTGACAGACGAGCAGCTGCGGGCCGAGATCTCATGGACGACGACGCGCGGGGAAGCCCATCGGCGGCCGCTCTGGCAGCCGGTTCTCCACCTCGTCAACCACTCCAGCTATCACCGCGGCCAGGTCGTCACCCAGCTCCGGCAGATGGGCTATCCGGCCCCCACCAGCGACCTCATCTACTTCCTGCTCGAGAAGTCCTCGGCCAGCTAGAGAGCGGCCTCCCGAAGGTCGGCTCCGCCATCGGGTTTTAGCGGATCGCGCTATACTCCCGCCCGTGCCCCGAGTGTTGATTCTCGACGACGAGTCGATGGTGCTCGACATGCTGGTGGTGTGCCTGAGCGCACCCGGCATCCACCTCACCACCTGTCGCGAGATCGAGGCCGCGGAGGCCCTCCTCTCCTGCCTGCGCTTCGACGTCGTCATCACCGATCTCTCGGTGTCGGAGCTCGGCGGCCTCGAAGGAATCCGGCTGATCCGGTTCGTCACCACCCACTTCCCGGACACCGCGGTCTACGTCCTCTCCGGCTACGTCACCGAGGCGGCGCGCGAGCTGTGCAAGGTGCTGGGTGTCACCGCGGTGCTGGAGAAGCCGGGGGGCCTGACCGAGCTTCGCCGGCTCCTTCTCGAGCACCAGGCCGCGGCCGGCGCCGGGCCGGACTCGGAAGAGCCCGGCCAGGTGCAACAGGTCGAGCTGCTCGAGGAGTTCCTGGCGGCCAACACCATCCGCTCCGTCCTGCAGCCGGTCGTCAAGCTGCGGCCGGGGGGCGCCCCCTTCGAGGTTTTCGGCGTCGAGGGACTGGCGCGGGGACCCGCCACCTCGGTCCTCGGCAACCCGCTGATCTTCCTCGGCTACGCGGCGCACAAGGAGCTGCTTTTCAAGGCCGACATGATCTGCATCCAGGCCGCGCTCGCCGAAGTGCGCCAGCTGGGGAGCGTTGTCAACACCTTCTTGAACGTGCAGCCGCGGTCGATGACCAACCCGGATTTCACCGAGCATCTCGCCGAGGTCGTGCGCGCCTCCGGTCTGAGCGAGGGGAACATCATCCTCGAGCTCACGGAGCAGCAGACGATCGTCAACCCGAGGGCCTTCGCCGCCACCCTGCAGCGTCTCCGCGAGAGAGGCTTCCGCATCGCCTTGGACGATTACGGCGAAGGCTCTTCGAACCTGAATCTGTTCCAGGACCTCCGCCCCGACTATCTCAAGATCTCCGGCACCTTCTGCCGCAACCTGGCGCGGGATCCGTTCAAGCAGATCCTCGTCCAGAGCACGGCCGAGATGGCCGCCCGCACCGGCACCGCGACGATCATGGAGGCCGTCGAGAGCGAGGAGGAGGCGGAGATCCTCACCCTGTTGGGGATCGACTACGGCCAGGGATTCTTTTTCCTCGAGCCGTTGCCCGGCCAGGACCTGGCCCGCTCGACGCGGGTCGGCCTGCCGAACGCGGCCCCGTCCGGGCGCTCGCCAGCGCTCGGGGCTTCTCCCTCCATACCCTGAAAGGCTTTTCTCCCACCCGGCGGCTTCGCGGCGAGGGAGAATCGGAGATCCCTGTCCCGGAAAACCGCTGTCGCCGCACCATTGACGGCAGTAACATGTCTTTTCGTCGTTTGCAGTACATGCTGGATCGATCTTTTTGGGGGACCTGCTCCATGAACGACAACTCGTCGTGAGTGTCGTCCGCAGCACCGTATCGACGCAAGCCTTCGCGTATCAAAAACAACTGGAAGCATCCTTTCATTTACAGGGGAGAACTACGCCGATGTCGATTCATGATTTTCATGCCAAGCTGATGGGGAACGACGACAACGCCTTCCTTTCCGTCCTGCGCAAGCTGAGCCGCGTCCAGGACACCCGCAGCATGATCCAGGCGATGGCCGACAGCACCCTCGGCGGCGAGTGGGCCAACTGGGATGGCAACAGCGCCGAGAGCCGTTCCTTCTCGCCCGTCTGATCGGCGCGGTGCACCACTCTCGCTTCACAGCAGGCGATCGTTCGTTTGTCACGAGCGGCCCCCGGGTTGTTAGGATCTCGGGGGCCGCAGCTCACGCCTTGGAGCCCGGATCTGGAGGCAGGATGGGATTGGAGGAAATCAAAGCACGGATCCGGTCTCTCCCCGAGGTGGCCGCCTGGCCGGAGATGCTGGACCTCATCGAGCGCGTCAACCCCAGGGATTCGCTTGCCGTCTGGGACTACCCGGCCATCGCCTGTCAAGCGGTCGGCGGTGAGGCGGCGGCGGCGCTTCCTGGCGGCGCTGCCGTCTTCTGTTCACTGGTAAGCATCCACCTCGTCGACGACATGCTCGACGAAGATCCCAAAGGGGACTATCACCGCTTGGGAGCCGGTCGGGCCGGCAATCTGGCCCTTGCCTTCCAGGCCGCCGGACACCTGCTTCTGGACGATCCCGCGATCCCGGAAGCCGACCGGGCCGCTCTCCAGGCAAGCCTGGTGCGGATGGCCCTGGCGACCGCTTACGGACAGGGTCTCGATGCGGGCGGCGTCGCCGACGAAGCGGAATACTGGCGCGTCGTCGAGGCCAAGACCCCGCCGCTCTTCGGCGCCGCGCTGCACCTCGGGGCGCTGCTCGGTGGCGCGTCGGCGGAGATCGCCCGAGGCCTCGACCGGATAGGGCAAGCCCTCGGCCGGCTGGTGCAGGTGACCGACGACCTCTCGGATGCCCTCCGCACGCCCGCTGGGGTCGACTGGCGCCGCCCTTTCAACAACCTACCCATGCTCTACGCCCTGACGGCGGAGCATGCGGAGCGGGCGTGCTTCCGCGATCTGGCGCGCCGCATCGCCGAGCCGGCCGACCTTGCCAGCGCGCAGGAGGTCCTGCTGCACAGCGGCGCCTTCAGCTACTGCGCCTTCAAGATGGTCGAGTTCTCCCAGGAGGCCCGTTCCCTCCTCGCAGGGTTGGCGCTCGCCGATAGCGGGCCGATCGAGCGGCTCGTCGATTCGCACCTGGCGCCCCTCGAGCGGCTGCTCGCTTCTCTGCGCGCCGACAAGCCGGTAGCGCTCTCGCCGGGCTCCTGACGAACGACGGCACGGTGGGCCGAGGAGCTCGGTCGCCACAGCCTCGGCCCCGAGGTGTACACTTCGTGTAGCCAGACTTATGGAATTCGAGATGACGAGGGCGCGCGCGCGTGCGCTCCGGACGGATCTGTTCTGGGGCCTGCTGTCGCTCCTCGTGCTCTTCGGCTGCGTCGTCTACACCTATCTCGCCCGCTATCCTCAGCTCGATTTCACGCTCAGCACCACCTGGGAGGTGATCTCCGCCGTCCCCTGCCAGCATCCCCCTCAGTGCCTTGCGGTCGGCGACCGCGTGCTGGCCATCGGCGACCTCGACTATGAGCGCTACATCAGCTACCGGTCGGCCGAGCTGCTCTCCGGGGTCGGCCATGACGGCGTGGCTGAGGTGCGCCTGTTGCGCGGCGGCAAGCCGATGACCATTCCTTTGCGCATCCGCAGCGATCACCGCATCGATCCAGCCGACATCCCTCCGACGCTCTTTCCCTTCGTCTTCTGGCTGATGGGGACGGTCGCCGTCTTTCTCTTGCGGCCCCGCGACGGGCGCTGGCGGGTCCTCGTCCTCTTCAGCTACGTGACGGCCCTCTGGTTCGCCGCAGGCGAGGCTTCCGCGCGCCACACGGGCGGCTCTTCGATCGCCTTCCACACCCTGATCTGGCTCTTCCTGCCGCTTGCCGTCCATCTGCACCTGATCCTTCCCGGCGAGCTTCTAAGTACGAGAACGCGGACGGCGCTGCTTGGGGTGCTCTACGGCAGCGCTCTCCTCCTCTTGGTCCTCGACGCCTTCCACCTGTTGCGGAGGATCGGCTCCGCCCCCGTCTGGTGGGCGCTCGCCGGCGTCTTCCTCTCCCTGCTCCTGCTGCTTTTACGGCTCTTTCTTCCCGCCGATCCCGCCGAGCGCATCGCCAACCGGATACTGCTCTACGGCATGGTCCTCGGCTTGGGTCCCTTCGTCGTCGTCGCGGGCCTGAGCCCCCTGCTCTTCCCCCTGCTCCACGCGCGCAACCTGAGGGTGCTCTATCCCTGGATGTCTGCCGCCTCGGCGCTCTCCATGCCCATCCTGCCGATGAGCTACATCTACGGCATCTACAAGCACCACCTGGGCGCCCTCGAATTCCGCGCCAACCGGCTGCTCGGCGTCTACACCTTCTTCGCTCTCTCGGTTATCTCGTACGTCGTCGTCGTCCTCGTGGTGAGCAGCCGATGGGCGCCCGTCAACGTGCAGTTCGTGGCCGCGATTCTCGCCGTCTCCGTGCTCTTCGTTCTCGGGACCCTGCTCCTGCGCCATCGCTTCCAGACTCTCGTCGACCGCCACGTCTTCGGCATCCGCCACACGCCGGAGGAGGTCGTCGGCATCGTCTCCGAGCGGATCCCGACCGCTTTCGACCGCGCCGTCCTGGCGCGGGTCATCACCGACGAGATCCTGCCCACCCTGCTGATCCGGCAGTCGGCCCTCTACCTCTTCGCCGGCTCGACGCGCGAGGCCCTCTACGAGCAGGCCCTGCCGGCCGGCGAGCCGGAGCCCACGATCGGCGAGCTGGCGGCGCTCCTCGCCCAGAGCGGGCGCTACCTGGCGCCGCGCGCGGGAGCGGCGCGCTCGTGGGTGCGGCTGGTCATCCCGCTCGCCCTGCAGGCCAAGGCGATCGGCGTCTGGCTGATCGGCCGGCGCGATCCGGACGACTACTACCCGGTGAGCGACATCCGCCTGCTGTCGACGGTGGCCAACCAGATCGCTCCCATGGTGGAAAACGTCCGCCTGTATGAGCGGGCGCAGCAGGAGATCGCGCAGCGGAAGACCGCGGAGCGGGAGATCCGCCGCAGCGAGGAGCGCTTCCGCAACCTTTTCGAGGCCACCTTAGAGGGCATCGCCATCGTCCGCAACGGCAAGGTCCTCGAGGTCAACCACGCCCTCTCGGCGATCTTCGGCTACGCGACGCCCGAGCTCATCGGCCGCGACCTCTCCGAGCTCGTCTCGGAGGGGGAGTCGTCCTTGGGCGCTGAGCCCCGCGAGGGGATCGGCCGGAAGCGCGACGGCGGGCAGGCCGAGATCGAGATCGCCGGCAAGAAGTACGTCTTCCAGGGCGAGGACGTGACGGTCGTCGCCATCCGCGACATCGCGCAGCGCAAGCGCGACGAGGCGGAGAACAAGATGCTCCAGCGGCAGCTCCTGCTGTCGCAGAAGATGGAGGCGATCGGGCGCCTCTCGGCGGGCGTCGCCCACGACTTCAACAACTGCCTGCTGGCGATCTTCGGCTACAGCGACTTCCTGATCGAGCGCTACGCCGACGACCTTTTCCTCTGCCGCAACCTGACCGGCATCAAGGACGCCGGCCAGAAGGCGGCCTCGCTGACCAAGCAGCTCCTTGCCTTCGCCCGCCGCCAGTCGATGGAGAAGAAGGTGATGGACTTGAACCTGGTCGTCTCCGGGGTCGAGAAGATGCTGCAGCGCCTGCTGGGCGAGGACATCGCGCTGGCGACCGACCTCCGCCCGGGGCTCCCGCGGGTGAAGGTCGATCCCGGGCAGATGGAGCAGGTCATCGTCAACCTGGCGGTCAACGCCCGTCATGCCATGCCGGAAGGGGGCCGTCTCACCATTCGCACCGCGCCGCTCGCGGTCGCCGCCGCCGGGGCCGCTCCGCACGCGGACGTGCTGCCGGGGTCGTATGTCCTCCTGACCGTCGCTGACACCGGCGTCGGCATGGAGGCGGAGGTCCAGCAGCGGGTCTTCGAGCCCTTCTTCAGCACCAAGGGGGAGGGCACGGGCCTCGGCCTGTCGACGGCCTACGGCATCGTCAAGCAGAGCGGCGGCCACATCTTCGTCGACAGCGCGCCGGGCAAGGGGGCCTGCTTCAGCATCTACCTGCCGGAGACGACGGAGCGGGAGGCCGCGGGGGACGGCGCGCCGGGGAGCGCGGACGATCGCGGCTCGGAGACCATCCTCCTGGTCGAGGACGAGGAGGAGGCGCGGCGGGTGCTGCGCCAGATCCTCGCCGGCAAGGGCTACCGCGTGCTGCCGGCAGCGGGCGGCGACGAGGCGCTGGCGGTCCTCGCCGGCCACGCCGACCGCATCCACCTGCTGCTGACCGACGTCACCATGCCGCGCATGAAGGGGCCGGAGCTCGCCAGCCGGCTGCTCGCCGAGCGGCCGGGCATGCGGGTGATCTTCATGTCGGGGTACAACGAGGAGGCGCTCCTGGGGTCCGACGGCGGGCCGGTCTGCCTGCAGAAGCCCTTCTCGGCGCAGGTCCTGGCGCGGGCGGTGCGCGCGGCGCTCGACGCGCGGCCGGCGCGGTCTCCCGACGGCGCTCTCGGTTAGAATCGGCGCGTCCAGCTGCCTCCGCCGAGAGCCCTGATGACGACGCCGCAGCCTGCGGGCAGGCAACCCTCCCCCCGGTTCCGGGTCCGCCGGTTCCTCCTCGTCCTCTGCGGGCTGCTGGTCCTCAACTCGGCAGTTCTCCTGCTCTACACTCGGGACGCCGTCTCCTGGCATTGGGTCCTGCCCTTCGACTGGCCGGCGGTCTTCATCCTCCCTGACGAGGCCGACGAGGCCCTCGGGCCGGCCCGTGAGGCGCTCATCGCCTGGTTCGCCGCCATCCCCTGGCTCGCCCTCTGCGCCGCGCTGGCGGCCCGCCCGTGGCGGCGGTGACGGCTGCCAAATTCCGCGCCGCCGCGCTCCTTTGGCTGGCGGCCGCGGTCCCGCACGCCTGCCGTCCGGCGCCGCCCGTCCCCGCCGGTCTGCGCTTCGAAGTCTCCTTCCCGCCGTGGCTCCGCGCGGCGCCGGTCGATGGCCGCCTGCTGCTCATCCTCTCCACGGAAGGCCGGCAGGAGCCCCGCTTCGAGGTCGGCGGCAACGGCCCCGGCTGGCAGGTTTTCGGGGTCGACGTGGAATCGCTGGCGCCGGGCCGCAGCGCCGTGATCGACGCCAGCGCCGCCGGCTTCCCGCGGGAGAGCCTCGCCGTCCTGCCGGCGGGCGACTACACCGTCGAGGCGCTCCTCGACGTCTACGACACCTTCCGCCGCGGCGACGGCAAGGTGGTCAAGCTACACGCCGATCACGGCGAAGGGCAGGAGTGGAAGATCTCCCCCGGCAACCTGCTGAGCCTGCCGCGGCGGGTCTCTCTACGGGCGGGCGAGAGCTTGGTCGTGCGCGTCGTCTTGAGCCGGGAGATCCCGCCCCTCGATCCCCCCGCGGACACTCCCTTCGTGCGCCACGTCCACCTCCGCAGCGAGCTCCTGTCGCGCTTCTGGGGGAGGCCGGTCGAGCTGGGCGCGGTCGTGCTCCTGCCGGAAGGGTTCGACGAGCACTCCGAGGCGCGCTACCCGGTCGTCTACTTCCATGGCCACTATCTGGCGACCCTGCCGTCGTTCGTCGGGTTCCGGGAAACCCCGCCGCCCTTCCCGGGGGGCGACGAGGAGAGCTTCGCCGCCGCCGGCGCGGCGCGCCACCGGCGCTGGGTCGCCGGCCGGATGCCGCGTCTGCTCGTCGTCTACCCGCAGCACCCGAACCCCTACTACGACGACTCCTACGCCGTGAACTCCGAGAACCTGGGCCCCTACGGCGACGCCATCGCCCGCGAGCTCGTTCCCTACGTCGAGCGGCGCTTCCGCGCCATCGGCGCTCCCTGGGCGCGGGCGCTCTACGGTAGCTCGACGGGAGGCTGGGCCGCCCTGGCGCAACAGATCTTCTACCCGGACGTCTACAACGGCGTCTGGGCCAACTGTCCTGATCCCGTCGATTTCCGGGCCTTCCAGACGACCGACCTCTACCATGACGCCAATGCCTACTGGACCGAGGGGCCGCGCGGCCCGCATGGCCCGCATGGCCCGATCGCGCGGCCGGACAGCCGCGACCTCGAGGGCCGGGTGCAGATGACCGTCGAAGAGCTCAACCGCCTCGAGCGGGTGCTGGGGACGCACGGACGCTCGGGTGGGCAATTCGACGCCTGGCAGGCGGTCTGGAGCCCGGTGGGGGAGGACGGTTACCCCCAAGCCATCTACGACAAGCGGACCGGCGTCGTCGACCACCGGGTGGCGGCGCGCTGGCGCGAGAGCTACGACCTCACCTACGTCCTGGCGCGCGACTGGCCGGCCCTGGGACCGCGGCTCCAGGGCAAGATCCACGTCAAGGTGGGCGACCTTGACACCTTCTACCTCGACCGCGCCGTCCGCCTCCTGGACCGGTTCCTGGCCGCCACCCGCCGGCCCGGGCACGGCCCCTGGTACGCCGGCAGCGTCGAGTTCGGCGCCGGCCAGCCCCACTGCTGGACCGGCGACGACTCCGGGGCGCTGGTCTCCGCCGACCACCTGTCGATCAACCAGCGCTTTCTCCCCGTGATCGCCCGCCACCTGCTGGCCACCGCCCCGCCCGGAGCGGACGTGACGAGTTGGCGCTATTAGGCAGGAGCCGCCGTCCGGAATCCTTGCCCGGCGTCCGTCTATCTGGCGAGCACGGGGTGCGTTCCGCGACGGCCGCGGGGCGTCAAAAGGGGTAAGGATCGCGGGCTGGCGTATCATTGCCTAGCCAAATTAGAAACCCCCACTCCGAGGAGGTTCCATCCATGCAGCGATTTCTTGCCGTACCACCCGTTGTCGTGCTGGCGCTCGCCCTGGGCGCCAGCGCGGCGGCGGGGCCGCAGCTGACGGCCCAGCCCGCGGCGCCGGCCCAGGCTCAGCCTCCCGCGCCGGTGGCGAAGACGGGCGCCGATGCCGTCCGCCGCATCCCCGTGCTCGAAGCGAAGGAGGCGATCGAGAAGGGCCAGGCGATCGTCGTCGACGTGCGCTCGAAGGCCGAGTACGACGCCGGCCACGTGAAGGGCGCCTTGAGCATCCCGTCTTTCGAGATCGATTCCCGTTTCTCCGAGCTGCCGAAGGGCAAGCTCATCATCACCTACTGCACCTGACACGCCGAGCACTCGAGCGCCGGTGCGGCGCTCCAGCTGCAGGAGAAGGGCTATCCCAACGTGGCGGCCCTGCTGGGTGGGTTCCATGCCTGGAAGGACGCCGGGCTGCCGGAAGAGAGGACGGCGCCGAAGAGCTGAGCCGAGTGTGATCTAGGGCGGCTGGCGCGGCACCCGCTCGGCGATGAGGTGACGAACCAGCGGCGGCTCGTCGCCGCGATGGAAGGCGCGCACGCGGTCGGAGACCTCGAGGTCGGCCACCGTCGCCCGCTCGTGCTGGCGCAGGTGCTCGATCCACGAGTTGACGAGGAACACCTCGACGTAGCGGTGGTCGGCGCCGGCGTCTAAGAAGAGACCCCAGTCGGAGGCGCCGTCGCGCAGGCGGATGCGGCGGAGAGCCGGCATCGCCGCCGCGAACTCCCGGGAGCGGGCCGGGTCGACGTCGTACTGCACGGTGACGAGGACCGGGCCGCGGTCGGGCTCCAAGTCCTGGGCGACGATGGGCGCCGGCCACTGCCGCGAGGGGGCGAGGTTCAGCCCTTCGCCGGAGGCGAGGCGGTAGCGCATCGTGGCGAGGAGCCCGACGACCATCCCAGCCGCAGAAGCCGCCAGGGCCGTGGGGACGCCGAGCCGGGCGGCGGCGACGCCCCACAGCGCGCTCCCGGCCGTCAGGCCGAAGAAGAAAACCAGCATGTAGACCGAGAGGGCGCGCGCCCGCACCCACGAGGGGACGACGGTCTGCACCGCCACGTTGAGGCTCGACAAGAGCGACAGCCAGGCGCCGCCGGCCAGCAGCATGGCCGCCGCGAGGAGCCAGAAGCTCCGGATATAGGCGAGCACCAGCGTCGCTCCCGCGAAGACCAGGGTGGCCGCCGCCACCACCGAGTCGGCCGAGCTGTCGCGCTGCAGTCGGGGTAGGGCCAACGCCCCCGCCACCGCTCCCGCGCCCAGGGCGCCCAGGAGGATTCCATAGCCGGTGGGGCCGCGGTGGAGGTCGTGACTGGCGATCACTGGCAGGAGCGCCCACAGCGAGCTGCCGCAGAGGATGAAGGCGCTGCCGCGGGCGATCACCGCCTGCACCGCCGGGGCGTGGCGGACGTAGCGCATGCCGGTGCGCATGGCGCCCAAGACGCGCTCGGCCGGCAGCACGGTCTCCTCGCCGGCCCGCCGCCAGCGGTAGAGCACCGCCAGGACGCCGACGAAGGAGACGGCGTTCAGGAGGAAGGTCGCGGCGGGCCCGGCGGCGGCGACGATGAGGCCCGCCAGGGCGGGGCCGGCGGCGCGCGCGATGTTGAAGCTGACGCTCGCCAGGGCGACGGCGGCGGGGAGCTCCGCGCGCGGCACCAGCTCGGGGACGATCGCCTGCCAGGCCGGGGCGTTGAGAGCCGCTCCCAGACCGAGGAGGAAAGTGAAGAGGAGGAGCGTCCAGGGGGTGACGCCGCCAAAGAGCGTGAGGAGACCGAGTCCCGCCGCCGCCAGCGTCATCCAGGTCTGGGTGACGAGGAGGAGCCGCCGGCGGTCGAGGACGTCGGCGAGGGCGCCGGCCGGCAACGCCAGGAGGAACATCGGCAGGCTGGTGGCAGCCTGGACGAGCGCCACCTCCACCGTCGACCGGCTGAGCGTCGTCATCAGCCAGGAGGCGCCGACGCTCTGGAACCAGGTGCCGACGTTGGATGCCAGGTTGGCGATCCACAGCCAGCGGAAGACGGGCTGGGAGAGTGGGCTCCAAGCGTTGCGGCCGGCCGTTCGGCCGCCGTCGGCGCCGGCGACTGCCATCGGCGATCCTCCTCGCCGGGGAGTCTACCGCCCGTCACCTATCCGCCGGGGTTCCACCTAGCCCGCTGTAGGCCTTTCCCGGGCTCGGGAGTGATTGCACGGGCCCGGGAATGACATTCCCGAGGCCGGGAGTGATCTCCCGAGGCCGGGAATGATCGCCCGGGCTCGGGAATCGCATCCCCGCCTTCGGGAGCGGCTCGCGGCGCAAAAAAACGGCGCCAGGAGAACGCACTGGCGCCGGTCGCTAGGCTGACAGCGACAAGAAGAGAGGAGGCCTACGGAACGAGCTTAACGGCGGCCTCGGCCTTGGCGCGGTTCGCGGCCTTGACCGCTTCCGCGGCGGCGGCTTGGGCCTGGGCCCTGGCGGCCTTCCGCGCCAGGGTCTCGGCCACCTCCGCCTTGCTGCGCCGCGGCCGGCCGATGACGACGGGCCGTGGCTTGACTCCGAACTGCAGCAGGTCAGCGCTGGTGAGCCCGACGGCCCCCTTGGCGGTGGCGGCGAGGCGATTGCGCAGGACGTCCGCGTCCTTCTGGATCGCCGTGCGCTGCAGGTTCCTCTTCTTGAGCTGCGCCTTGGCGAGATCCTGGTCGCCCTGCAGGGTGCTGGCCTCGGCGAGCAGCGTCCCGAGAGCCGCGTGATCTGTGGCCAGTTGGGGGATGTCGGCGAGGTGCAGGGCCGCGTTGTTGAAGAGCGCCTGCCACTCGGTGAGCTTCGCTTTGAAGGAACGGCTGGTAGCCATGATGGTTGTCCTTTCCGTCCTGTTGGACGGTTGCGGCTCCCGGGTGGTCCTTTGGGTTGCCGGGAGCCATGGTTTTCTACGGGTGATGACGGGATGGGGCCGCCTGCCACGACTGGCCGCATACCGCCCGCTGGGGTCGTTTTCCTACCCTTCACCTGCGAGTCTGCTTCATCCGCCCTCCTTTCAAGGGGCCGGACGGCTCCGCCGCCGCCTGGCCGTTCTAGCTGCCGAACACGCCGTGGCGGTGGAGTATTCCCGAGGACGGAGAGATATGTCAAGCAGAGGATGTTACGGATACAACTGCGCGATCGATACCTGGCGAGAGATTACCCAGATTCTTTAATTTTCATGATTCTTCCGAAAAATAATGATTTAACGGATAAAGTGCCTAGAGTGAGTAGAAAATACATCATGGCGGCGGCAGATGGGAGCGAACCAAGGAGTCATGCCAAGTTGGCGCCGGGCGCATGGAACGGCAGGCTCGGGTTGCTGAGGCCGATCTTCAGGTGATTGAGTACCGCGGTGGCGAGGGGGACCGTCATCTTGCCCTTCCGCACCGCCGTGCGGAAGACTGCGAGCGCGGCGAGCAGGGACGGATGCAGGCCCTTGGCAGCGAAGATCGGAGCGATCTGTGAAACCAGCTCCGCGAAGTCGTCCGGGCGGTTCTGTGAGAGCACGAGCCGCGCGAGCTGGATGGCGGCGATGGCCGCGAGGTGCGGCTCGCCGAGCGCGAAGAGGCCCTGCCAGGCTTGCCACAGCCGGTCCTCCGCTACCTTCAGGTCGCCCTCGCCTTCCGCCAGCTCGCCGTCGAGGAGCATCAGGGCCAAGCCCTCGACGGTGTCCTCGCCGAGGGCGAATCTCCGGCGCATGCTGGCGAGATCCTGCCAGGCGCGTGCGAAGCGGTTCTGGTAGGCGTAGCTGCGGGCGATCCCCTGTTGGATGCGGAGGACCAGGCCCGGGGTAGGGTTTTGGGGCAGGAGCGAGTCGGCCAGGGAGAAGGTCTCCAGGGCCTCGTCGGAATCGAGCATCCAGAGCTCGACCTCGCCCTTCTCGAGGCCGGAGAGGAGATCCGAAGCGCGGCAGAAGAGGGCCAGCGCCTCGTCCCACCGCCTCTGGTCCCGCCGCAAGCGCGCAAGAAAGCGGGAGAGGTCCGCGCGCTCCGTCGA
>DATNKQ010000102.1:0-3701 GCA_035603315.1 Thermoanaerobaculia bacterium | reverse complement strand
CGACCTACTACCCGCTCGCCCCGGGAGACGTCGCGGCGGGCGTCAAGCCGGCCATCGGCAAGCCGCTGATGAACCACCAGGTCTACGTCCTCGACCGCCACCTGCAGCCGCTGCCGATCGGCTGCCCCGGCGAGCTCTACGTCGCCGGCGAAGGCCTCGCCCGCGCCTACCTGGGCAACCCCGCCTTGACCGCGCTGCGCTTCTCGCCCGACCCCTTCACCACCGGCCGCCGCATGTACCGCACGGGCGACCTCGGGAGGTGGCGGCCGGACGGCAACCTCATCTACATGGGGCGCATCGACCAGCAGGTCAAGCTGCGCGGCTACCGCATCGAGCTGGGGGAGGTCGAGTCGGTCCTGGCGCTCCACCCGCGGGTCAAGGAGGCCTTCGCGACGGTGCGCGAGGACCTGCCGGGAGACCCCCGCCTGACCGCCTACGTGGTGCCGGCGGCGGAAGCGGCGCCACCCACCGCCGGAGAGCTCCTGGCCTACCTGCGCGAGAAGCTGCCCGACTACATGGTGCCGACGGCGCTGGTCTTCTTGGACAGCCTGCCGGTCAACGTCAACGGCAAGGTCGACCGTGCGCGCCTGCCGGCGCCCGACCGCGCCCGCCCCGAGCTGCAGTCGGCCTACGCGGCTCCGCGGTCGGAGATCGAGCGGACGATCTCGGCGGTCTGGCAGGAGGCCCTGAACGTCCAGACGGTGGGCATCGACGACAACTTCTTCGACCTCGGCGGCCACTCGCTGCTGATGGCCAAGGTGCACGCCCGCCTGAAGGAGGAGCTCCGCCGCGACGTGCCGCTCCTCGAGCTCTTCCAGTTCCCCACCATCTCGTCCCTCGCCCGCCGGCTGTCCGCCGGCGAGGCGCCCGCCGCGCGCGCGAAGGAGGCCGGCGGCCGCCGCCCGCGCCGGCGCGGGGAGACGGAGATCGCCATCATCGGCATGAGCGGGCGCTTCCCCGGCGCCAAGGACGTCCCCCAGCTGTGGAAGAACCTCGTAGCCGGCCGCGAGGGGATCACCTTCTTCACCGCCGAGGAGCTGCTGGCCGCCGGCGCTTCTCCGGAGCTCGTCGGCAATCCCAACTACGTCCGCGCCAAGGGCATCCTCGGCGACGTCGACCTCTTCGACGCCGCTTTCTTCGGCTTGAACCCGCGCGAGGTCGAGCTGATGGACCCGCAGCACCGGCTCTTCCTCGAGTGCGCCTGGGAGGCGATGGAGAGCGCCGGCTGGGACCCCGACCGCTACCCCGGCCTCGTCGGCGTCTACGGCGGCGAGAGCATGAACACCTACATGATCATGAACCTGCTTTCGCACATGGAGCTGGTGGCCTCGGTCGACACCCTGCAGGCCTCGCTCGGCAACGACAAGGACCCGCTGACCTCGCGGGTCTCCTACAAGATGAACCTGAAGGGGCCGAGCATCACCATCCAGAGCGCCTCGTCGACCTCGCTCGTGGCCGTGCACCAGGCCTGCCAGAGCCTGATCAACCACGACTGCGACATGGCGCTGGCAGGCGGGGTGTCGATCCACCTGCCCGAGACCTCGGGCTACATGTACCAGGAGGGCGGCACCACCTCGATCGACGGCCACTGCCGGGCCTTCGACGCCCAGGCCACCGGCTTCGTCTCCGGCCACGGCGCCGGGGTCGTTCTGCTCAAGCGGCTCGACGAGGCCCTGGCCGACGGCGACCAGGTCTACGCAGTCATCAAGGGCTCGGCCTGCAACAACGACGGCTCGCTCAAGGTGAGCTTCATGGCCCCCAGCGTCGACGGCCAGGTGGAGGTCTACTCCATGGCCTACGACAACGCCGGGGTCGATCCGGCGACGGTCTCCTACATCGAGTGCCACGGCACCGGCACCGCGCTTGGCGACCCCATCGAGATCTCCGCCCTCACGCGGGTCTTCGCGGCGCACAGCGACCGCAAGGGCTTCTGCGCCATCGGCTCGCTGAAGACCAACATCGGCCACCTGGACACCGCCGCCGGCGTCTGCGGCCTGATCAAGGCGGCGCTCGCCCTCCACCACAAGACCCTGCCGGCGAGCCTCCACTTCGAGAGCCCGAACCCGCAGATCGACTTCGCGGGCAGCCCGTTCTACGTCAACCGCGAGCTGCGGGCCTGGGAGACCGACGGCGGTCCGCGCCGCGCCGGCGTCACCTCGCTCGGCATGGGCGGCACCAACGCCCATGTGGTGCTGGAGGAGGCGCCGCCGCAGGCGGCGGTGCCGGCCACGTCCTCCCGTCCCTGGCAGCTCCTTGCGCTGTCGGCGAAGACGGCAGCGGCCCTGGAGAGCTCGACGGCGCGGCTTGCCGATCACCTGCGGGCGCACCCGGAGCTCGCCCTCCCCGACGTCGCCTACACGCTGCAGACGGGACGGAAGGCGTTCAAGTTCCGCCGCCTGCTGGTGACGGACGGCATCGACGACGCGGCCACCGCGCTCGACGGGCTCGACCCCGAGCGGGTGCTCACCACCTCGCCCGAGCCGGGCGACCGCCCGGTGGCCTTCATGTTCCCCGGCCAGGGAGCTCAATACGTCAACATGGGGCGCGGCCTCTACGCGAGCGAGCCCGCCTTCCGCGACGACGTCGATCTCTGCTGCCGGTTGCTCGAGCCGCACCTCGGGTTCGACCTCCGCCAGGCGCTGTTCGTCGATGGCGAGAACGACGGGGAGGCCGCCGCCGCTCGCCTGCAGCGCACCGACGTCGCCCAGCCGGCCCTCTTCGTCCTCTGCTATGCCACCGCCCGCCTGTGGCTCTCCTGGGGGGTCCGGCCGGCGGCGATGATCGGCCACTCGATCGGCGAGTACGTGGCGGCCTGCCTGGCCGGCGTCTTCTCGCTCGCCGACGCCCTCGCCCTGGTGGCGGTCCGCGGCCGCCTCATGCAGCAGATGCCGCCGGGCGCCATGCTGGGGGTGCCGCTGCCGGAGGCGGAGGTGCTGCCGCTGCTGGAAGGCTTCCACGGCGAGCTGTCGCTGGCCGCCGTCAACCGCCCGTCGGTCTGCGTCGTCTCGGGGCCGATCGAGGCGGTCGACGAGCTGGCGGAGCGCCTCTCGGCCCAGGGCCACGTCTGCCGGCGGCTGCACACCTCGCACGCCTTCCACTCGCGGATGACCGAGCCGATCCTCGAGGCGTTCGCGGAGCAGGTCAAGCGGATCCGGTTGGAGCCGCCTTCGATCCCCTACCTGTCGAACGTCAGCGGCGCCTGGATCCGGCCCGAGGAGGCGACCGATCCCGCCTACTGGACGCGCCAGCTGCGGCAGGCCGTGCGCTTCGCCGACGGCATCGCGGCGCTCCTCGCCGAGCCCAACCGCATCCTCCTGGAGGTCGGCCCCGGCAACACCCTCTCGACCCTCGCCCGCCAGCATCCCGACAAGCGGCCGACCCAAGCCGTGGTGTCGTCGCTCCACCATCCCAAGGAGAAGGAGGACGACGCGGTCTTCCTCCAGCGCGCGCTCGGCCGCCTCTGGCTGGCCGGCGGCGAGGTCGACTGGAACGGCTTCTGGGCCGGCGAGGCGCGCCGCCGCGTCGCCCTGCCGACCTACCCCTTCGAGCGCCGCCGCTATTGGGTCGAGCCGCTACGGGAAGAGGGCGTCGCGCGGCGCAAGGCGGGACGCCGCCGCGATCCGGCGGACTGGTTCTACCTCCCGGGCTGGAAGCAGTCGCGCCTGGCGCCGGCAGCGCTGCCGGCGCGCGCCGCCGGCTCG
>DATNKQ010000099.1:0-4215 GCA_035603315.1 Thermoanaerobaculia bacterium | reverse complement strand
AGAGCGGCCGGCCGGCCTCGGCGTTGACGACCGGCGCCGCCCGGAACCGTTCCCGTTCGCCCTTGAGCTCGCCGGCGAGGGCCCGCCGCACGCGATCGCCGGCGATGGGCCAGGCGACGATGAAGCGGTCGGTGCCGATACCGCGCGCCAGCTCGCTGCCGAACTCGCCGGCGTACATCTCCTCCACGTACTCCTCGACCTCCGCCCCCAGGCGGTTGAGGTTGAGGTGAGCGTTCCTCGCTTCCAGGGGGTCGTAGGTCCACAGCACCGACTCGACGCCCAGGGGCAGCAGGAGGTCGCGCTGGTAGAGCTTGAGGCGCGTCCCGAGACCACCGTCCCGCGCCTCCGGCCGCACCGCCAGCATGTGCGACCAGTGGGCGAGGCGGCCGCCGCGCACGCCGGAGATGCCCCACACGAAACCGAGGAGGCGGCCGGCGCCGTCGAAGGCGCCCGCCGCCACCCCGCCCACTTTCTGGCTGATCTTGAGGACGCTCGCCGGCACCAGCTCGGAGAACGCCTCGCCCCAGGTCTCGCGCTGCAGCTCGACGCAGGCCGCGTAGTCGGCGATCGAGGCGAACGGTCGGAGCTCGGCGCCGCTAACGGCCACGCGGCCTCACGGCTTCCTCGGCGCCGCGTGCTCCTCCGCCGCCGTCCAGGGGGGGACGACGCCGTTCATGCGGGCGTAGGCGATCGACTGCCCGAGGTGCTCGTGCATGTGGTTGCCGACCACGAGCACCGCCGCGCGGACGGTCGCCTTGTGGCCGAAGAGGTCGATCGGCCGGTCGAGGTCGGCATCGCTCATCCGCTCGACGGCGTGACGGACGTTGGCGAGCGACTTGCTGAGCGCCTCGGTCACCTTGCCCTTGTCGGTCGCCGCCGTCTGCAGGGCCTTGATGTCGACGCCTCCCAGCTCCGGCTCGGCGCCCCAGGCCTTGGGGATGAAGAAGTTCGCCCCCGCGATGTGGGCGTAGACCTCGCCGACGGAGCGCACCCCTTCCGCCGGTCGCCAGCCGTACTTCTCGGCCGGCATCGCCTGCGCCAGATCGGTGAGCTTCTTCGCCACGTCGTCGAACAGGAACAGGAAGTCGGCGCGGAAACCGCTCGCCGGCGCGGCGGCGGCCATGGGGGCGGCGGGCTTCTTCTCGTCCGCCCGCGCCAGGCCAGCCATGCCGGCGATCAGCAGGCAGAAGAGCGCGGCGACGGCCGGCGCCAGGGTCCTTCTCGGGGTTCTCATGACGGTGTGTCCTCCAGGATCGAGAGTTTGCGACGTTGCAGGGGCTGCGGCTGCGCCGGATTGTAGCCCAAGGGCCGGGCCGGAGCGGGCCGGCGGCCAAGCTGTACTAGAATTTGGCCACGGTGCTCGAAATCGCTTTCCCCTGCGCAGGCGGAACCCCGTCTTCGGGGTCGCGAGGGCTCGCTTGAGGCTCGCCGTCGCGCTCCTCGCGGGACTCGGGGGCTTCGCCGCCCTGGTGATCCTCGTCGCCTTCCTGCAGCGCAGCTTCTTCGCCATCCGCCAGCTCGCCTTCCTGCTCTACGTCGCGGCCCTGGCCGCGGCCCTCCGGATCTACGCCCTCTTCGCCGTCGACCACACCCAGGAGGCGCGCGCGCTGCTCTCCTGGACCCTGCTCTTCCTCGGCTTCGCGACGGTCCTGCGCATCCTGGCGCTGGTCATCTTCGACATCCACCTGCGCGGGCGCAAGGGGATGAAGCTGCCGCCGCTGCTGCCGTCCGTGGCGATGTTCCTCGTCTACACGGTGGTGGCCTTCATCACCCTCAAGGTCACCTTCCCGGGCTTCGACATCACGCCGCTCCTGGCCACCAGCGCCATCACCTCGCTGGTGCTCGGCCTCGCCCTCCAGCCCATCCTCGCCAACTTCTTCGCCGGCCTGGTGATCAGCCTCGAGCGGCCGTTCCGCTTGAACGACTGGATCAAGGTCGGCGACCAGGAGGGGCGGGTGGTGGCGATCACCTGGCGCACCACCCACCTGCGGACGCGCGACAACGACAACCTGGTGATCCCCAACAGCAAGATGGCCGAGGAGCGGGTCCTCAACTACTTCTACCCGCACCCCATGCACCTGCAGCGGGTGAAGGTGGCGGTCGACCCCAAGCACCCTCCCTACCGCGTGCGGCGGGCCCTCCTGGACTGCGCCGCCGGGGTCCCCGGCACCGTCGACAAGCCCAGCGCGGAGGTCTACGTGCTGGATTTCGAGGCCAGCTCCGTCGTCTACGAGCTGCGGGTCTACATCGACGACGTCGCCCACTCGCCGCGCATCAGCAGCGATCTTCGCGCGCGGATCTGGGAGGAGCTCCGGCGCGGCGGTATCTCCCTCTCCTACCCGACGAGCATCGTCGAGTTGGCGCCGCGCGAGCGGGGGCGCCCGGCCGAGCCGGCGGCCGCCGGGGCGCCGGTCCAGAGCCGGCTCTACGTCGCCGAGGGGGCCGAGCGCGGCCGCACCCTGGAGCTCAACGGCACGGCGGCGATCGTCGGCCGTTCGCGCTCTTGCGCCCTGGCGCTGTCCGACAGCAACGCCAGCAAGGAGCACCTGCGGATCGAATGGACCCCCGAGGGCTTCGTGATGACCGACCTGGGGAGCAGCTTCGGCACCCGGGTCAACGGCCAGGCCGCCAGCCGGACGCTGTTGAAACCGCTGGACCGCATCGGCATCGGCGACACCGTGCTGATCTTCGAGAGCGATGTCCGCTGACGCCCCGGAAACCCTCGGACCCTACCGGGTCGTCGCACTGCTCGGCAGGAGCGGCCGGGCGAAGGTCTACTCGGCGGTCGAAGCGTCCTCGGGCCGGGCTGTCGCCCTGCGCGTCTTCCCGGCCGACGTGGCCGACGACCCGGCCGCCGCCCGGAGCTTCGAGGAGCAGGGCCAGGCCCTCGCCGCTCTCAGCCATCCCAACCTCCTCCAGGCGTTGGGGAGCGGTCACGACGGCGAGCAGCTCTACCTGGTGATGGAGGCGTTCGACGGCGGCCCGCTCTCCGAGGTGCTGAAGCGGGGCGCGCTCAAGATCCAGGAGGCCTTCGCGCTGTGGAAAGAGGTCCTGAAAGGGCTTGGCTACGCGCACCAGCACCGGGTCCTGCACAAGGAGCTCAATCCCGGCAACATCCTCGTCTCCCCCGACCTCTCGCGGGTCAAGGTCACCAACTTTGCGATCAGCGGCGGCGAAGCCCTGGCGAATTTGACGGGGACGCTCAAGACCGGCGAGGTGAGCCTCGCCAACTTCTACTACCTGGCGCCCGAGCAGGCGGAGGGCAGGCCGGCCGACGCGCGCTCCGACATCTACGCTGCCGGCGTCATCTTCCATCAGATGCTGACCGGCCGCGCGCCGGGCGCCAAGTTCAGCCTGCCCAGCCAGCTCAACCCCGAGCTACCGGCCGAGATCGACGTGCTGGTCCTGAAGTGCCTGGCGCGGAATCCCGCCGAGCGCTACGCCAACGTCAACCACCTCTACGCCGACCTCACGCACCTCGAGGAGGGCCTCCGCCTGCGCCTCCTCTCCGAGCTCAAGGGCATCTCCCGCTCGACCTCGCGCCTGCTCGGCAAATCGGACGCCGAGGGCGAGAAGAAGCGCAACCCCGCCCTCCTCTATGGCGGCATCGCCGCCGCGGTCGTCGTCGTGCTGGCGATCGTCGCCTTCCTGCTCCTGCACTAGCCGTCCGCGATCACGCCAGGCCGCCGCGGCGGCTTCCGCCGCTGCATACCTCCTCTACGGAGGCGGAGTCCGGTCGGATGAGGATGGATTGAAGAAGCAATTTCACCGCGCGAGATGCTGTTTGGATAGATGTGCGCCGCGCCAGGACCGCCCTCTCGACCATGGCCGTCGCCTTCCTGATGGCGATCTACCTGCTGGCCGCAGGCCGCCTGGAAGAGGCCTCGGCCGCCGTCGGGACCGCGGTGTCAGCGCTTCCCTCCTTCGGCGCCGGGATGGCCACGTACTACGGCATCGAGCTGGCCGGCCAGCCCACTGCCAGCGGCGAGCCCTTCGACCCCAACCAGCTCACCGCCGCCCACCGCACCCTGCCCCTCGGCTCCCGCATCCAGGTCACCAACCTCGCCAACGGCCTCTCCACCGTCGTCCGTATCAACGACCGCGGCCCCTATGCCGGGCGCAGCGTCATCGATCTCTCCACCGCGGCGGCGCGGCAGATCGGGATGCTACCCGCCGGGAGCGCGCGGGTCGGCTTGGCGTGGGTGCAGTAAGGAT
>DATNKQ010000063.1:0-16294 GCA_035603315.1 Thermoanaerobaculia bacterium | reverse complement strand
CGCCGGGGCGGCCGTCCTCCTGGAGCCCGACCCCGGAAACCTGGCCGCCACCGCCGCCTGGGCCCGCCCCACGCTCCTCGCGGCCGACGCCGCGGAGGCTCTTGCCCTGCGCCGGGCCGTCGAGGCCGAGTGGCCTTCCCTTGCTTCCCGTCTCCGCCGCCGCTGGCACAGATCGTCGCCGTCCCTCCCCTTCGGCCGCCTCCGCGTCCTCCTCGTCCCGCCCGGCGGGCTGCCGGCCGGCGAGGCCTCGTTCTGGGAAGGGCGCGGCGTCCGGCTGGTCGAAGGGGGCATGGTATAAACCGGGGAGGACCCAGCCGAGGAGCCCGACATGCCCGATTCCGCCCCCGAGACCGACGCCGCGGCCGCCGCCGCCGGTGTCCCGCCGCCGCTGCGGCCGCCCAATCGCGCGACCGCGCTCCAGGAGGTGGTGGAGCGCGCGGACACCGTCTGGACCGGCTCGCGCCGCAAGCCCAAGGTGATGATGGTGGGGCGGGACCGGGTGCGCGGCCCGCACGGCCGGGTGGCGATCGTCGACGGCTGCCGCACCGCTTTCACCAAGGCGGGAACCGACTTCCAGGCCATGGACGTCGTCGACCTGGCAAGCGTCGCCGCCGCCGAGCTGGTGGCGCGGACGGCCATCGACCCGGACGAGATCCAGCTGTCGATCTTCGGCTGCGTCATCCCTGCCCTCCACGCCCCCAACCTCGGCCGCGAGGTGGTCTTCCGCACCTCGCTGCCGATGGACGTGCCGGGCACGACGGTCAGCCTGGCCTGCGCCTCTTCGAACCGCGCCATCGTCTGCGGCGCCGAAGCCATCCTTTCCGGCGAGTGCCAGGTGGTCCTGGCCGGCGGCGCCGAGTCGCTGTCGAACGTCCCCATCCAGTTCTCGCGCCGGGCGTCGCGGGCCTTCATGGAGTTCGGCAAGGCGAGGTCGCTGCCGCAGCGGATGGGGGTGCTCGGCAAGCTCCGCCCCGCCGACCTGGCGCCGGTGCCGCCGGCCATCGCCGAGTACACGACCGGCATGACGATGGGCGAGGCGGCCGAGAAGATGGCCAAGGAGAACGACATCTCGCGCCTCGCCCAGGACGAGATCGCCTTGATGTCGCACCAGCGGGCGGCGGCGGCGACCGCCGACGGCCGCTTCGCGGAGCAGATCGCGCCCGCCTTCCCGCCGCCGGCCTACGACCGGGCCATCACCAGGGACAACGGCATCCGTGCCGACGCCTCGCTCGCCGCTCTCGAGAAGCTCAAGCCGGTCTTCGACCGCCACTACGGCAGCCTGACGGCCGGCAACTCGACGCCGCTGACGGATGGCGGCGCCGCCGTCCTCCTGATGAGCGAGGAGAAGGCGAAGGCGCTGGGCTACACGCCGCTTGGCTACATCCGCTCCTGGGCCTTCACCGCGCTCAACCCCGGCGACCAGCTCCTGCAGGGACCGGCCTACGCCGCCCCGGCGGCGCTCGACGGCGCCGGGCTCAAGCTCGCGGACCTCGATCTGGTCGAGATGCACGAGGCCTTCGCGGCGCAGACCCTGTCGAACCTGAAGGCCTTCAACTCGCGCAAGTTCGCCCAAGAGGAGCTGGGGCGCGGCGAGCCGCTGGGGGTGGTCGACTTCGAGCGCTTCAACGTCCTCGGCGGCTCGATCGCCATCGGCCACCCCTTCGGCGCCACCGGCGCCCGCGTCACCACCCAGCTCCTCTGCGAGCTGCGCCGGCGCGGCGCCAATCTCGGCATGCTGACGGTCTGCGCCGCCGGCGGCGTGGGCTTCGCCATGGTGGTCGAGCGCGAGTAGCGGCTTGAGCGCCACGCCGCTCGCCGGAGTGCGGGTCGTCGACCTCTCCCGCCACCTCCCCGGCCCGCTCGCCGCGCACCTCCTGGCCGACCTCGGGGCGCGGGTGGTGAAGGTCGAGGAACCCCTGGCCGGCGACCCCTTGAGATCGACTTCGCCCCGGCGGCAGGGGCACGGCCCGCTCGCCGCGCTCCTCCTCTCCGGCGTCGAGAGTGTCGCCCTCGACTTGAAGCAGCCCGCCGGCCGCGCGGTCGTCGAGCGGCTGCTGGTGGAGGCGGACGTCCTCCTGGAGACCTTCCGTCCCGGCACCCTCGCCCGCCTGGGATTCGACCCGGCAGGTCTCCGCGCCCGCCATCCCCGCCTCGTCGTCTGCTCGCTCTCCGGCTGGGGGCAGGAGGGGCCGGACGCCGGCCGCGCCGGGCACGACCTCTCCTACCAGGCGGCGGCGGGAACGCTCGCCCCGACGGCGCCCGAGCCGGTGGTGCCGGCGGTGCCGGTGGCCGATCTGGTGGGAGCCTGGGGCGCCGTCGGCGCCATCCTGGCGGCCCTCGTCGAGCGTCAGCGGACGGGCGCCGGCTGCCTCGTCGACGCGGCGCTCTTCGACGCCGCCGCGCACGCCAACCTCATCGCCTGGGCGGCGGAGGCTTCTCATCCGCGACAGGTGGGCGAGGCCCTACCGCTCTCCGGCGCCCTCCCCTGCTACGGCGTCTACCGGACGGCCGACGGCGGCTTCCTCGCCCTCGCCCTCCTCGAGCCGCACTTCTGGCGCCGCTTCTGCGTCGCTGCGGGGCGGCCGGAGCTCGTCCGCCGCCAGTACAGCCCGTCCCCGCGGGCGCGGCGGCGGGTCGCCGCCCTCGTCGCCTCCCGTCCCCGCGCCGAATGGGCCGCGCTGCTGGCCCGCGAGGACCTCCCTGGCGGTCCCGTCCTCTCCGCCGCCGAGGTCCGCCGGCACCCGCAGATGCGCGCCCGCGCCGTCCTGGCGGAAGGCCCCGACGGCCTCCCCCGCCTGCGCTACCCCGCCCGCTTCGACGGCCACCGCCCGGCCGCCGGCCTCCGCCTCCCGGCAGTGGGGGAGCAGACGGCGGACGTCCTCCGCGAGCTGGGGATGGACAGCGCCCCCGGCATCGGCAGGCCGACCTTCTGGCAGCGGCTGATGGCGCGCCTGCGGCGCCTAGGTCCGGGCGACCACCACCAACGTCAGGTCGTCCCGTAGCGGCTCGGCGCCGACGTGGGCGTCGAAGGCGGCGAGGATGCGGTCATGGACGGCCTGCGGGGGGCCGCCGGCGGCGACCAGCTTGGCGAGGCGATCGTAGCCGAAGGCCTCGGCTCCCGTCGGGTCGGTCGCCTCGGCCAGGCCGTCAGTATAGAGGACGAGGAGGTCGCCCGGCGCCAGGACGGTGGACTGCACCGCCTGCGGGAGCGGCTCCCGGATGCCCAGCGGCAGCCCTCCCGATCCCAGTTCCTCGACGGCGCTGCCGGCGCGGCGGAGGAGGGGGTAGGGGTGGCCGGCGCAGACGTAGTCGAGGCGGCCGCTGGGGGGATCGAGGAGGGCGTAGAAGACGCTCATGAAGGTGCGCTTGGTGCCGGTTCGGCAGAGGGTGCGGTTGAGGAGCGCGAGCACGCGCTCCGGGCTGGGGTCGAGGTCGAGGGCGGTCTCCAGGGTGGCGTTGGCGATCGCCATCACCAGGCCGGCCGCCATGCCGTGGCCGCTGGCGTCGCCCACCATCAGGGCCAGGCGCCCGTCCGGCAGGGCGGTGAAGTCGTAGTAGTCGCCCCCCACCTCGTTGGCGGTGCGGTACGAGTGGGCGAAGCCGTAGCCGGGGAGGTCGGGCACGCGGTGGGGCAGGAGCTCGGATTGCAGCTCGCGCGCCACCTCGAGCTCGTCGCGCACGCGGATGCGGTCGACCAGCTCGAGGGCCAAGAGGAAGACGAGCGCCCCGATGCTCGCCAGGTAGTTCAAGGGCGAGAAGTCGACGCTGACCCGCCTCGCCCCGCCCTCGTAGTGGAAGCTCAGGAGGCCCAGGAGGGCGCAGACGATGGCCGCCGCGAAGAGGAGGCGGCGCGGCGGCGAGAGCTTGTAGGAGAGCCCGAGGAAGATGAGCCGGGCGCGGAAGAGGAGCCGCCGGAGCCTCCCCTTGGGCTCCGGCTTGAGGTCCATCTCGCGGGTGAGGACGGCGTAGGCGTTGGCGGCGTCGTCGTCGAAGAGGCGGCGGAGCTCCCGGGTGTTGAGCCCCGCCGTGTACTGGCGGACGAAGCCGCCGAACTGCTGCGCCCGCTGGCTCGCCTGTGATCTCATCGTGCCGTCGAATGTCTCCACTTAGCTACGCGTCCGCCCCCTAGCTACGCGCGCCGGCGGCGGAGGTTTCCGGGCGAGCACCCGCGGCGACTGCCGCTCCGGCGGGCGCCGGCGTTGACAGCGCCGGAAAGAGGTGTGCGATCGAGCCGGCGTAGTAGGCGAGGAGCCTCCTCTCCTCCTCGCGCGCCCGGTAGAGCCCGTCCTCTGCCGTCACCAGGCGGCGGAGCGTCAGCATGCGGAGCCCGGCCTCGATGGCGTAGTCCTGGTCCTGGCGCGGCACGTAGACGTGGGCGCCGGCGGCGGAGAGCTCGCGCATCAGGGCGAGGGCGGCGGCCTTGACCTCGAGCTCGGAGAGCGGCTGGCCGGCCTGGCGCAGGAAGACGGTGGCGACGAGCGGCACCGGCAGCGCCGGGATCACGGCGCCGATCGCCGTCATCAGCTCCCTCCCCAGCTCCTCCAGGTGGGCGAAGCGCTCCTCCTTCGCTAGCAGACGGAAGTCGAGGCCCCGCGCCGCCAGCCAGCGCTGCATCGAGACCGGCGTCCCGAAGTCGACGCAGGCGTAGCCGAAGCGGTGCCAGCGGCTGCGCAGCATCAGGCCCAGGTTCTTGCCGGCGAAGGCGAGGGTGGTGGCGGCGGCGCCGAGAGGCCCTTTCCGCGGTCCCGGCGGCCCCTCCTCCGGCGCGGCGTCGAGCAGCAGCGTGCGGTCCTCGAGCGTGCGGTCGTAATTGATCCCCACCGGGATGAAGACGAGGTCGCGCTCTCCCCGCGGGTCGAAGGTGCGCAGCATGTAGTCGAGGAGGCCGAGCTTGGGCGGCCGCAGCCGGCCATCCCGTGACAGACCCCCCTCGGGGTAGACCGCCTGCGTCACCCCGCCCGCCGTCGCCATGTGGATGTAGCGCTCGAGCACCCGCCGGTAGAGCGTGTTGTTGGAGCTGCGGCGGACGAAGTAGGCGCCCATCGAGCGGATGAGCGTCTGCAGCGGCCAGATCCGGGCCCACTCGCCGACGGCGTACGAGAGGGCGGTGCGGTCGGCGGCCAGGTAGGCGACGAGGATGTAGTCCATGTTGCTGCGGTGGTTCATCAGGAAGACGACGGTCGCCTGGGGGTCGACGGCGGCCAGGCCGGCCTCGTCGGAGTAACCCAGCCGCACCCGGTAGAGCAGGCGGGCGACGCGGCGGGAGAGCCAGTAGCCGATGCGGAAGTAGGCGTAGGCGTTGAAGGAGGGGACGATCTCCCGGGCGTAGCGCTCGACCCGGGCCATCGCCACCTCGCGCGGCATCCCCTCCGCCCGCGCCTGCGCCTCGGCGGCCTCGAGCACCTTGGGGTCGTACATCAGGCGGTCGATGAGGACCTGGCGCTTGGTGAGCTGGAAGGGCTTGATCTCGATGCGCAGCCGCGTCCGGAGCTCGTCGATCACCCGGTTGACGCGGCGGCGCAGGACCCAGCGCACGCTCGGCACCAGCAGGCGGTCGAGGGCCGCCCAGGAGGCCAGGAGCAGCAACACCAGGGCCAGCCAGAGCGGCAGGCTGACAGTCGCGGACATGACGGTTCCGGGCGGCGATGATAGCAGGGCGCCCCCCCAGCCGCCCGGCTTCATCTGGGCATGGGGTGCAAAAAAGGCCTAGACGCGATCTTGCATGCACCATTGATCGTCGAAATCGTTAAGCTAAAGAAACGTTAGATCTCTATGTTGGTGTCGGTCCGGTGCGGCTCCGGCCATGGTGGCCGGACGGATGCGACCGGCCGGGAAGGAGAAGAGAGATGATTCGCCAGTCTCCTCTGCGTCGTGGCATCATCGCGTTGACCGTCGCCGCAACCTTGTCCCTGGCGCCCCTGGCGGGCGCCGGAGCCTTTCCGCTCATGCCGCGCGAGCCCGGCCTCTCGCAGCACGGCGAGGGTCCCGGAGCGGCTCTGCTGGGCGCCTTGAAGCGGCTGCTGACCTACTTCTGGCCCAAGGAGGGCCCCGGGATCGACCCCCTCGGAGGACACTGAAAGAGCGCGGGCGAGAGACGTTCGGGCCGGGCGTTCCGGTGGCGGTCCGGCCCGCCCGGCATTTTCTTTGTCACGAAAGGAGGCCCTGCGGCAACTTAAGAGAGAGGAGGGGATGAGATGCCGAGGATCCACCCCAAGGCGGACGTGATGCAGGCTCTGGTCGAGGGCCTGCCGGAAGACCAGCGGAAGCTTCTCCGGCACGCCCTGGGCTGCGGAGAGTGCCAGGATCTCCTGGCCGAGCTGCTCGCCGCGGGCTCCGCTGGCTCCAACACCGGCTCCGCTCAATTCCCGTCGACTGCCGATCGCCCTCCTCTGGGACGGGTGCTGCCGTGGCGCGAGCACGACTACGGCCGCACCATCGACGGCGTCCTGCGGCGCTTCCAGCCCCGCCTCTCGGCCGCGGAGAGGGAGCAGGCGGAGGCTCCGGCCTTCCTCAAAGAGCTGCTGCGGCATCCCCCCGAGCGCCGCCTGGTGCTGGTCCGCAACAGCGAGCGCTTCCAGAGCCTCGCCCTCGCCGACCTGCTCCTCCAGGCGAGCCGCGAGGAGGGCTACGGAGACCCTCGGGCCGGCGAGCAGCTCGCCTCCCTGGCGCTCTCGCTCACCGAGACCCTGGACCCGCAGTTCTTCGGCGCCCGGGTGCTCGAGGACGCCCGCGCCCGCGCCTGGCTGGCCATCGCCAACGCCCGCCGCATCGCCTCCGACCTGCGGGGCGCCGACGAGGCGGTGCTGGCGGCCGAGGGCCGCCTCCGCGAGGGCACCCACGACCGCCTCGAGCGCGCCCGCCTCCTCTACTACAAGGCGTCGCTGCGGCGGGCCCAGCGGCGCTTCCCGGAGTCGGCGGCCCTCTACGAGCGTGCCATCGCCATCTACCTCGACAACGACGAGGAGCACCTGGCCGGCGAGGCCATGGTGGCCCGCGCCCTGGCCTGCAAGGAGGCCGGGGAGCCGGAGCGGGCGATCGGGCTGCTCCAGGAAGCGGGCAGGCTCATTGACCCGGCCGATCAGCGCCTGCGGTTCTGGACCTGCCACAACCTGATCCACGTCCTGGCGGAGGCCGGCCGCTACCTGGAGGCCCAGGCGCTCCTCGCCCGGAGCGCGCCGCTCTACCGGCGGTTCGCCGACGCGCCGACGCGGCTGCGCCTGCTCTGGGTGCGCGGCAGGATCGCCCGCGGCGTCGGCCGGCTGGAGGAGGCCGCCGGCCTCTTCCGCCAGGTGCGGGCCGGCTTCATCGAGCAGGGCATCGGCTACGACGCCGCGCTCGTCTCGCTCGACCTCGCCGGCATCTGCGCCCAGCTCGGCGAGACGGCGGAGATGAAGCGCCTGGCCGAGGAGATGCTCCCTATCTTCCAGTCCCGCGACGTGCATCGCGAGGCGCTGGCGGCGTTGATCGTCTTCCAGCAGGCAGCGGCGGCGGAGACCGCCACCCTGGGCCTCGTCGAGGAGGTCGCCGCCCGCCTCCGCCGTGCCAGCGGCGACGCGGCCACGCCCTTCGAGTCGGAGGCCGGAGGCTAAGCCCGCACCTCGAAAGCCCGCCGTTCGGCCGCCGCGGCAGCCCGGATCTCGTAGTCCTCTCCCTCCACCCGCTCCTTCAGCCGGCCGGTCACCGGCAGGACCATGGCCATCGGCGGCCAGCGGAACGGTTGGCCGGTCGCCCGGTCGACGACCCTCCCCTCCTCGATCGCCGTGCTGGCGGCGGTCAGCGTCAGCGCCGAGAGCGCCGCCGCCACGGCGCGGAAGAGCCCTTCGTGCTCGGGGTCGACGAAGCGCAGGATCCGCTTGCCCTGGGCCGCCGAGTGGTAGTGGGCGGGCACGAAGAGGAGCCCGTCCAGGTGCAGGCGGTCGCAGGCCAGGATCATCAGGGCCAGCACGTCGTGCAGCAGGCCCAGGCCGGGATGGCTCTGGCCGGGGAGGCGGGGGCGCTCGGCGGTGAACGAGGCGCGGGGGTTCTGCAGCAGCAGCCACTCGATGCGCAGCAGGTCGCAGCCGGCGACCGCCCGGCGGTCGATGCGGGCGCGGAGCTCGATCAGCAGCTCTGTCTCGCCGGCATTGCCATAGAGCCGCAGGGTCTCCCCGCCGGGGTTGTCGAGGTCCATCTCGAGGTGTGGACGCGCGAAGCCGAGCGCCCGCACCCGGTCGAGGAGCCCCGATCGCTCGAAGGCGAGCTCCAATCCCTGGCGCGAGTAGTAGCCGAGGAAGCGGCTCCGCGCTCGGATGCCGCCGGCCGCCGACAGGTCCTCGGCGGTGAGCCCCCAGTCGTCGGCGCGCCCGCCGTCGTCGCCGGTCAGCTCGTGCGGCGCCAGCGAGGCGGCGACGCCGCGGAAGCGGGCGAGGGTCATCTCCTCGCTCGACGGCGGCTCGATCGCCCGCCCGCCGAAGAGCCAGGAGAAGAAGCGGGCGGTGTAGCGCCAGGCGCCCCGCCCGTAGCCGCCGGCCAGGAGGATGGCGAGCGGCGCCGGGCGCTCGCCACTGCGCGCGCAGCCGACGACGAAGCGGTCGCGCTCGAGCATTCCCTGGGCGGAAATCTTCCAGTTGCCGATCTCGTCGTCGGCCGCGGGGTCGCAACCGGCGAGGTAAAAGACGAGGCCCGGCCGGAAGCTCGAGAAAAGATCCGGCAGCCGCTCCGCGATCGCCGCCAGATAGGAGCCGTCCTCGACCTCGTCCGCCAGCTCGACGACGGTCGAGGCGACGCCGGCCGGCGCCCGCGGGTCGGTGCGGTTATGGATCGAGAAGGTGTGGACGGAAGGGTCGGCGGCGAAGATCGAGCGCGTCCCGTCGCCGTCGTGGAGATCGAGATCGACCACCAGGACCGGCGCCGCGAAGCCTTCCGCCCGTAGCTCGGCCACGGTCACCGCGACGTCGTTGTAGACGCAGAAGCGCTCGCCGTGGTCGGCGAAGGCGTGGTGGAAGCCGCCCCCCAGGCTGGCGGCGACGCCCCCACGGCCGGCCAGCGCCAGGCGGGCGGCGGCCAGGGTGCCGCCGGTCATCAGGCGCTGGGCCGCGAGCACGCGGTCGGGGAGCGGGTCCGGGAGGTCGACGCCGAGGATGGGGACGAGCGCCCCCGGCCGCGAGAGGGCGTCGAGGTAAGCGTCGGTGTGGACGCGGCGGAGCTGGCGGAACGATGCGGCCTCCGGCGGATGGACGTTCCGCGGGCGCACGAGGCCTAGGGCGGCGAGGAAGGCGAGGATGCGATCGGCGCGGAGGGGATCGGCGGCCACCCCCGGCAGCTCCAGCTTGTAGCGCCGGCTGTAGACCAGCTCGGCGCGATGAGCTCCGTGGACTCCGGCGGTCCGCTGGCCGAGGGCGGCCAGCCGCCGCAGGCCGCGGCCCACGATAGGAGGGATCCCGCCCTTCGTCCGACGGGGCGGGACGCCGCTCATTGCAGCCGTACCCAGGTCGCTCCCCACCCTCCCGCCTCCGCCGGCGCGTCCCCGAACGCCTCCACCCGCGGGTCGCGGGCGAGCAGCGCGCGCACCCTCTCCCGCTGCACGCCGATCCCCTTGCCGTGAACGATACGCAGGGTGCGGAAACCCTTCTCATAGGCCGCGTCGAGGTACTCGGCGACGACGTCCTGGACCTCCCGCGGCAGGAAGCTGTGGAGGTCGAGGACGTCGGTGATCGGCAGCTCGACCGGCTCCGGCTCCGCGTCGAGGTCTTCGTCGTACGGCTCGTCAGGGCTCGGCATGGCGCACCCCCTGACCGATCCCTAGTGGAACAGCTTCAAGAAGGCGATGTAGGCGACGACGCCGCTGTCGGGGCCGGCGACGGGGAAGCCGATGTCCATGTTGACGAGGGTCTCCCAGGGACCCATGAAGGTCCCTGCCAGGCCGACGCCGGCCAGCTTCTCGTGGTTCAGGCCGGTCTCGCGGTCGGTGGCCAGGGCGAGGTCGCCCACGGCGTCGATCCGCAGCGTCTCGCCGAGCTCGAAGCCGTAGGTCAGGTGGCCGGAGAGCGCCTCGCTGGCGCGCACCCGGTTGCTCTGGTATCCGTGCACGCGGGTGTCGCCGAAGAAGCCGAACTGCAGCTTGCTGAAGCGGTCAAGGCTGGAACCGGTGTTGTAGTCGACCTCGGCGCCGATCTTCTGGAAGAGCGGCAGGTACCAGCTCTTGGCGACCGCCGCGTCCCAGCGCACGAAATCCTTGTCGCGGGGGTCGAACTCCGTATTGCCGGGCAGCCCCCAGAACTTCCAGCGCGAACGGTCGTTGTAGCTGCCGTCGAGTTTGACGCGGTAGCCGCCGCGGGCGAACTGGGCCCCCAGCGAGAGCGATTGCAGGAGATTGTCCGCCGGGAGGACGAAATCGGGCGCGGTGTTCTTGGTGCGCCCGTAGTGAGAGTAGAAGAGGCCGTACTCGAGGTCGAGCTTGACGAAGTCGCCCAGCGGCCGGCCGAGCTTGAGCCTCGCCGTGGCGGGCAGCGACTTGATCTCCTCGTCCGTCACCTCGTGGTTGTTGCGGAAGAGGGTGTCGGTCTGCGGTAGGGCGAGGGCGAAGGCGCTGCCGCCCAGGTCGAAGCGGCTGCCCAGGAGCCGCGGCTGGGCGACGCTGGCGGTCAAGAGGGCGCCGGCGAAGAAGACGTTGACCTGGTCGCCCGTCCCCTTGTAGTCGAAGGTGAAGTAGTTCACTCCCGCGAGCGGCAGCGGGAAGGCGAGCGAGTTGTCGTAGAAGGCGCCGCCGACGGCGAACAGCTTGCTGGTGGCGAAGCCCTCCTTGACCACCCGCTGGCCGCCGTTCTTCTCGTCCTTGACGAGGTAGCGCAGCCCCTTGTCGGTGTCCCGCACCATGGTGGCGTCCGAGGCCTCGACGCTTTTCTTCGCCGTCTCGAAGTCGGGGTCGTTGATGCGCAGGTCGGAGAGGACCGTCTCGCGCTCGACGACGGTGGCGCTGTTGACGACCGAGAGGATCTGCTGGCCGACCAGGTGGAGCGGCAGGACGAAGGCGTCGGCCGAGACCTGGGCCCAGGGCACCGTCCGCCCCCTGGCGTCGACCGCCTGGTAGTGCCAGGTCTCCTCGTTCGACAGCACCTCGCCCTTGAGCCCCACCTGGACGGCCCGTGTCTGCAGCCGCGCGTAGAGCTGGCGGTCGATCCAGACCGAGCCCGAGTAGAGCTTCTCGCGCGAGGCGTCGGCTGAGGCGGGGGAGAAATCGACCACCCAGGCGTCGCGCCCGTCCACCCGCGCGGTGCCCCGCAGCCGGTAGCGGTACTCCTTGTTGAAGTGGATCTCGAGCGGCAGGGCGGCAGCCTTCTCCGGCTGCACCAGGGGGATCTCCGGGATCGACTTGCCCTTCCAGCGCACGCCGTTCAGGTAGAGGTTCTTCCACGCCCAGTCGGTCCCCGCGCCGGCGCGGAAGAAGAAGGGGCCCTCGAGCGCCGCGTCCAGGCTCTGGGCGGTGCCGCTGAACTGGAAGCGCAGGTGGGTGGTGTTGGTCGCCCGGTAGTTCTCCAGCCGGCGGCCCTGGGCGTCCTCGAAAGCCTGCAGGCGGCGCAGGATCTCCTCGAGCGGAATCTCCCGCTGCCCCGAGACCGTCACCTTTTCGGCCACCCCCTTGCGCTCCTCGGCGGTCGGCCGGTCGAGACCGAGGACGGCGACCCGCCCGGGATCGGCGAGGCGGATCTCAAGGCCGCTCGCCGTCACCTGCCCGGCGGGGGGCGGCACCCGTCCGGGCGCCAGGGGGAAGCGGACCGGGCGGCGAAGGGTGCCGTCGGCGAAGTTCAAGACCAGCTCGTTCGCCCCTTCCGGTACCCGCGCGATCACCCGCACTCCCAGGTCCTTGCCGCGCACGAAGGCCCAGGCCTCGGTGGCGCCGGTCGGGGTCGAGTCGGCGTCGTAGGTGATGTCGCCGGCGAACTCGCGGGCGAGGAGGGCGAAGGGGACGAGGCTGGCGGCGTCCGGGGCGGCGGCGCGGAAGAGGGTGAGGTCGATGCCGCGAACCGTCCACCGCGCCGCCTCCGCCAGCACCTCCTGGCGGTCCGCGGGCAGCGGCAGAGCGTCGAGCACAATCGCGCTTCCGGGGTCGTCCTTCTCGGCGGCCGCGGCTGCCGCGGCGATCTCCTCCGGGGTGCCGGGGACGAGGACCAGGGCATCCAGGTAGGCGGCGACCTCCTCCCCGAAGAGCTTGGCGAGGACCGCGGGGTCGGCGGGCAGCGGCTCCGTCGCCACCTTGCCTTCCGGCTTCGCGCCGGTTACCGCCACGGCGGCTCGCTTGAGGAGGAAGGCGTAGGCGGCGACGTCCAGGGGGGCGTCTTCCAGCCCTTCCGGACGCCACTCGATCTGGAAGATCGTGCCGGCCGGGGCGGCGGCGGCGATCTCCGCCGCGGCCTGGAGCTCCCCCTGGAGCCGGGCGGCGCTCGCCGCGGCGCCGGCGAACGGCGGGGGAGTGCGGAAGACCAGCGAGAGCCAGGGCGTTCCGCCGGCTGCCGCGATCTTCGCCGCGATCTCCCCCGCGCCAGGGGCGGATGAGCCGGGGGCCGCCGGCTTTCCCCCCCCAACCTCCACCTCCCAGGCAATGTAGAGCGGGCTCCCCGGCTTGAGCCCGGGGGGCGCCTTCAGGGCCTCGACGATGGCGGCCGGCCCCGGCGCCTCGGCCGCCGGCGCCTCCAGGCGGAGGCCGGCGCAGGGCTCACAGGGTAGACCGGCGGCGGAGAGGCGCGGGGCGGCGGCGAGCAGGAGAGTGGCGGCCAGGAGCAGACGCGGTAGCGGCATGGGAGGCAAGCATAAGGAGCCGCCCCCGCCTTGTCACTTCTCGACACTCCTCGACCGTCGCGCACAGGAGGTCTACAATGAACGCAAATCTATGGAGTTTTCGGGAAGACTTGCCGCCTTCCCACCGGGCGACCTCCTCCAGTGGGCGAAGAACGACCGCCGGACGGGAGCCCTGGTGGTGCGCCGGAGCGACCGCGAGAAGCGGGTCTATTTCCATGCCGGCGAGGTGGTGGCCTGCCTGTCGACCGATCCCGCCGAGTTCTACGGCCAGTACCTGCTCTTGAACGGATTCCTGACCGAGGAGCAGCTCTTCCAGGCCCTCTCCCACTGTTCCACCAGCGGCAAGCGCCTGGGGGAGGCGCTCTCCGAGCTCGAGTTCCTGGCCCCCGACCTCATCCAGCAGACCCTGCGCCGGCAGATCGAGGACTCGGTCTGCGACCTCTTCCTCTGGGAGCGGGGTGTCTTCTACTTCCAGTCGGAGCTGCCGCCGGACGAGGAGATCCTCCCCGAGCCCATCCACACCGTAGGCCTGGCGATGGAGGGGGTGCGCTGGCTGGACGAGTACGGCCGCATCCGCCGCCTCTTCATCCACGACAACATGACGCTCTCCCGCGGCTCCGCCTGGCCCGGCCGCGACCTCAGCCCGCGGCAGCGGCGGATCGTCGACGCGGTCGACGGCGAGAAGACCCTGGGCGACCTCTACAAGGTCATCCGCGGCTCCTACTTCCGCTTCCTGGACGCGGCCTTCCAGCTCTGCGTGCAGTCGGCGCTCGACATCGGGGCGGTAGGGGAGGAGGCGGAGCGCGGCACCCACGAGATGTCGGTCTACGACCTCCTCCTCGAGCAGGCGACCGAGGAGCAGGTGCTGGTAGCCCGCCGCCACATGGCGGTGCCCTTGGACCTCCTCGAGCGCTGCTATCCCGTCTGGGTGGCCGAGCCGTCCGCCGACGAGCAGAAACGGATGCCGGCGCGGGCCCGCGACTTCTACGCCCGCTTCGACGGCCTCACCCCGCTGGAGCAGGCCTTCTCCGGCGACCCGCGCCTGCGAGGCCGCGAGATGGACCTCCTCCTCCTGCAGCTCCAGAAGGGCCGCCTCGCCCTCCTCCCTAGCCCCGTCAGCAAGCTAGAAGAGGAGGCCGAGAGCCGCGGCGAGCCCGCCATCAAGAGATGGTGGAGGCGGGTTTTCCCCGCGCGGGGCTGAGGGTCTAAGATGCGCGGATCATGACGACGATTCCCGCCCGCAAGATCCCCCTTCTACTCCCCAGCCTCCTGACCTTTCTTCTCTTCCCGGCCTACACGTTCGCCCAGAAGGACGCGCAGTCGCGGGCCTGGAACCTGCCGGTCGAGCCGTTCCAGATCCTCGGCAACCTGTATTACGTGGGGGCGAAGGAGATCGCCTCCTACCTCATCGCCACCCCGCAGGGGCACATCCTCCTGGACGGCGGCTTTGCGGAGACGGCGCCGATGATCGCGCGCCACGTCGAGCGTCTCGGCTTCCGGCTCTCGGATGTCAAGATCCTGCTCTCCTCCCACGCCCACTACGACCATGCCGGCGGCCTGGCGGAGCTCAAGAAGGAGACCGGCGCCAAGCTGGTGGCGAGCGAGCGGGACGCCCCTCTCCTCGCGGCGGGCGGGAAGGGCGACTTCCGCTGGGGCGACGAGCTCACCTTTCCGCTCGTCCAGGCGGACCGCACGGTCCACGACGGCGAACAGGTGACGCTCGGCGACGCCACCCTGACGGCCCACCTGACACCGGGTCACACCAAGGGGTGCACGACCTGGACGATGCGGGTGGAGGAGGCCGGCAGCCACTACGACGTCGTCTTCGTCGGCAGCCCGACGATCAATCCCGGCGTGCGGCTGGCCGTCGACCCGAGCTATCCCGGCATCGCCGAGGACTACGCGACGACCTTCCGGGTCTTGAAGTCGCTCCCCTGCGACGTCTTCCTCGGCGCCCACGGCTCGTTTTTCGGCCTGAGCGAGAAGATCCTCCGCCTCAAGAAGGGCGCCGGCCCCAACCCCTTCCTCGATCCCCAAGGCTACCGCGCCTTCGTGACGCGCAGCGAGAAGGTCTACCTGGACCAGCTCAAGAGCGAGCGGGCGCCCTAAGGCCTCTCAGTCGCCGGGGCGGCAGGGCGCGCCGCGTTCGTAGCGGGCGAGCCTTTCTCGCATCTCGCGGGCTCGGGCGTCCGCTGCGGGCGCTCCGGCGGCCAGGGCGTCGAGGGCGGTGCGCTGCCAGCGGGCAGCGTCCGCGCAGCGCCCGGCTTCGGCCTCGGCGAGCGCCAGGGTTTCCGCGTGGTCCGGGGTGGGCCCCGCCCGCCAGACCGCCGCCGCGAGGGCGCGGGCGCGGGCGCCGTCGCGGAACAAACGGTCCGGGCAGGCGGCGAGGAGGCGGGCGAGGGCGTGGGCGAGGAGGCCGCTTTCGGGGAGCGACCGCACGCCGTCTTCCAAACGCTCCCGCGCCCGGCCGTACCGCGCCAGACGCACCAGCGTCTCGGCCTCCTCGAGGCGGGCGGCGTCGTCGGCCGGCGCGAGCTCGACGGCCCGCGCGTACTCCGCCGCCGCCGCTTCCAGACGGCCGCTCTCGCGGAGCTCATGGGCGAGCGCGCGGTGGGCGCCGGCATCCTCGGGGAGCGCCTGCGCGGCGGCCGCGAGGTGCTCGTGGGCCTCGTCCGAAGGGCCGGCCGCGGCGAGCAGGGCGCCAAGGTTGAAGTGCGCGGTGGGGTTGCCGGGATCCCGCCGCAGAGCCTCCCTGAGCTCGGACTCCGCGGTGCGCGGATCGCCCAGGGCGACGAGCGCGGCCGCGAGATCGATCCGCGCGTCGAGGCTCTCGGGCCGCGCGGCAAGCGCGCGCCGGAACTCGTCCGCCGCCTCGGCGAAGCGGCCGGCCTGGTAGGCGGTCTTGCCGCGGGCGACATGGACCCGCTCGCCGGCGCGGAGGCCGGCGAGGGCATCGAGCAGGGGATCGACCGGGCGGAGGCCGACCTGCCCGGCGCGGGCGAAATGCTCCGCCGCCCGCGCGCGGTCGCCCAGACCGCGGTAGGCGAGGGCGAGCGAGTAGTGGAGCCGCGTGGCGTCCGGCGCCTGGGCGAGCGCGGCCTTGAGGAGCTCCGCGGCCTCGCGATAGCGGCGGCGGTCGAGCGCCACCTGGCCCAAGAGGGACCTGGCGGCTGGGCTCGCCGGATCGGCGGCGAGGGCGCGCCGGAGCGCGCTCTCGGCCTCCTCCGGCCGCCCCTGCAGGCGGCGGATCTCGCCCAGGTGGACGAGCGCGGCGACGTCGCCGCGCTCAAGCGCGAGGGCGCGTTCGTAGGCCGCGGCCGCCTCGTCGAGCCGGCCGTCGTTCTCGAGGAGGGCGCCCAGGAGATGGGGCCAGCGGTGGTCCGCCGGCGCGTGCCGCGCGGCGTTTCTGTAGCAGACCTCGGCGGGCGCGCGGAGGTCGTAGGCGTGGTAGAGCATGCCGAGCTCGCCGTAAGCGGCCGCGAGCGCCGCCTCACCTGAGGAAGGCGCGGCGCGGAGGTCG
>DATNKQ010000042.1:0-13021 GCA_035603315.1 Thermoanaerobaculia bacterium | reverse complement strand
GCGCGGCGGATGGTCGACAGGCGATGGGCGATGACGAAGGTCGTCCGGCCGCGCATCAGCTCCGCCAGCCCTTCCTGGATCAGCGCCTCGCTCTCGCTGTCGAGCGAGGAGGTGGCCTCGTCGAGGATCAGGAGGCGCGGGTTGGCGAGGATGGCCCTTGCGATCGCCACCCGCTGCCTTTCGCCTCCCGAGAGCCGGACCCCGCGCTCGCCGACGATGGTGTCGTAGCCGTCGGGGAACCGCGCCACGAAGTCGTCGCAGTGGGCGATCTTCGCCGCCCGGAAAACGTCCTCCTCGGAAGCGTGCGGCCGCGCGTAGGCGATGTTCTCGAGCACCGTGCCGTCGAAGAGGAAGTTGTCCTGGAAGACGACGCCGAGCTGCGCCCGGTAGTCGCTCAGGCGCACCCGCGAGAGGTCGTGGCCGTCCACCAGGATAGTGCCGGAGGTCGCCTGGTGGAAGGCGGCGACGAGGCCGATGAGCGTGCTCTTGCCCGAGCCCGAGGAGCCGACGAGCGCCGTCGCCGTGCCGGGCAGGGCGGCGAACGAGATCTCGTTCAGGACCGGGCGCCCGGCCTGGTACTCGAAGGAGACGCCCTGGAACTCGACGGCTCCGAGGATCTCCGGCAGCGGCTCGCGGACGTCCTCGTCGGCGTCCTCCGTCACCTCGTTGCGCAGCTCGCGGATGCGCTCCAGCCCGGCGAAGGCCTCGGTGATCTGGCTGCCGACCTGGACGATCTGCACCGCCGGCCCCACCAGCAGGCCCAAATAGAGTGAGAAGGAGACGAAGGAGCCGAGGGTCATGCGATGCGCCATGACGTCGGTGCCGCCGACCGCCATGATGGTGACCCCGATCACTCCCAGCAGCAGCGTCGACACCGCCCCGATGAGCGAGAAGCCGGTCATCGTCTGCGCCACGTTGCGGAAGAGGCGGTGGACCCCCTTGGTGAAGACCAGGGCCTCGCGCCTTTCGGCGCCGTAGGCCTTGACCACCCGCACGCCGGAGAACGACTCGGTGAGCCGGCCGGAGACGTCGGCGTTGATCTTCGAGCGGTTGCGGAAGAGCGGCCGCAGGGTCTTGAAGGCGAAGTACATGACGACCGCGAAGAGCGAGAGGACGAGGACCGCGATGAGCGTCAGCTTGAGGTTCAGGTAGCAGAGGATCCCCACCGCCAGGACGGCGGTCACCATGCCGCCCGCCATGTCCACCAGGCCGGTCCCCACCAGGTTGCGGATGCCCTCGGCGTCGGTCATCACGCGTGACAGCAGGACTCCCGTCTTGTTCTGATCGAAGAAGCTGACGGCGAGGCGGCCGACGTGGCGTTGGACGCGGCGGCGCATCTCGGTGATCGACCGCTGGGCCGCCTTGCCGAGCACCTGGGCGAGGCCGAAGGAGGTGACCGCCTGGAGGAGGGTGGCGGTTCCGGCGGCGGCGATCAGGAAGGGGAGGAGCTCGCGGTGGCCCTTGCCGATGACGTCGTCGAGCAGGTACTTCGAGGTGCCCGGCAGGATGAGCCCGGCGAGGCGGTTGACGAACATCAGCAGGAGGCCGAGGGCCAGGCGGCCCTTGCGGGCCTGCAGCAGCTCGAGGGCGTCCTTCAAGACGACCTTGAGGCTCAGCGGCGCCTTCGGCTTCTTGTCGGCGCCCGCGCCCGCCGCGGCGGCGACCTGCCGCGAGGAGACCTCGCCGCCGAAGAGGCCGGCGCGCACCGGGCGCCGAGTGGCCGGCGGGCTCGTCGTCGCCATGGTTTCGTTCACGCTAGCTCACAACAACGGCGCGGCGCTGTTCCTTCCAGAGGAGGACTCCCATGCCGGCGGCCGCGAGGAGGAAGGCGATCAGGCCGGCGATCAGGCCGGGCGGCAGGAAGCGGAGGTCCAGGCGCTCGGCGCCGGCCGGGACCCGGATGCCCAGGAAGGCGCCGTCGACGGTGACGGTCGGGAGCGCCTTGCCTGCTGCCGTCGCACGCCAGCCGCGGGAGAAGGGGATCGATGTCGCCACCAGGGTCCCGGCGGCGAGGCCCGGCGGCAGGGCGAGGAGCGTGTGGCCCGGGGTCGAGACGAGAGAGTGGAGACCTCGCGGCGCCGTGGAAGGCGCCGGCCGCCAGGCGCCGACCTCGTCGGCGAAGAGGGCCACGCGCGCGCCGTCTGAGAGGCCGGCGATCCAGCGGTCGAGATCGCCGCGGCGGATCACCTCGACCGCGGCGGGCAGGAACCAGCGCGGCAGGGCGCCCGGGTTCTCGTAGAGGAAGAAGGGGGCGAAGCGGCCGCCGTCGGCGAGCTTCAGCTTGCGGCTGGGCGGCATGGCGACGCTCGACACCACCACCCGCACGTTGAGGAAGTCGAGGAGCGGATGGTCGACGTTGCCCAAGCGCGAGAAGTAGCGGACCATCGAGGGATCGAAGCCGAAAGCGTCGCGCAGCACCCGCAGATAGGGGAGCGGGGCGAGCGGGTTGTGGGGCCGCACCTCGGCGACGCCGTAGAACGGCAGGATCGAGGGGTAGATCAGGTACTCCGCCCCCACTGCCCGCCACGGCCCTCCCGGGGCCGCCGCCGCGCTGGCGACGGCGTCCATATACGGCGTCTTCGGATAGAAGAGCTGGGGATGCCCGGCCGGCAGCAGGCTGCGCGCCCAGGGCAGGAGGTCGAGCCCTAAAACGAGCGCGAGGACGAGAGCGGCCCACGTCCGCGGCTGACTCAGCCGACGCAGCCGGCGCAGCCATTTCCAGCGGGTCGGGCGCGGCGGGAGGACCCACGATCCTAGGAAGGCGGCGAGGGCGAGGAGCGCCCAGAGCGAGGCGACGAAGGGGTCCCAGCGCACCGCCAGGCTGATGGCGGCGGCGAGGGCCAGGGCCGCCCAGAGGGCGGCACGCCCGGCGAGCGCGGCTTGCCGAGCGTACCCGAGGAGCCGATCGGTGCCGGCGGCGGCGGCGAGCGCCAGGGCCAGCGTCCCCACCATGAGGAAGCGCTCGTAGGTGAGGAGGCGGAGGGCGGGGAGGGCGTAGATGAGATGGGCGAAGGGGAGGAAGCGGCCGGCGGCCAGGAGAGCAATCGCGGCGAAGACGAGGAACGGGCGGGCGCGGCGATCTCTCCAGGCAAGCAATGCGATCAAGGCGCCGGCGAAAGCCACCAGCCCGGCGTAGCCGCTGTTGGCGTCCGCCCAGTCGATGGGGCCGCTGAAGGGGTCCTCGAACGGGCGGCCGAAGGCCCGCGGATTGGTGGGCGAGAGCACGAACTGGCCGTGCCCGGGGACGAACCAGGTGAGGGGCGCCGCCAGGCTGACGCGCTCGTGGACGGGGAGCGTCAGCGCTAGGGTCTCGTGCGCCCGCTGCGAGACGGTGAGCACCTCGAGGAACGGGAGGACGTGGGGAGCCGCGAGGCCGAGGCCGAGGACGCCGGCGAGGGCGGCGGCGCCGAGTCCCTTGATCAGGCCCGTCCGGCGGCGGCGCAGCCAGAGGCCGCAGATCCCCGCGAACAGCACGCCGATGGCCGCCGTCTCCGGGTGGCCCGAGAGGAGGAGCGCCGCCGTGATGGTGGCGGTGGCGGCGATGGCGCGCGGGCGGGGGTGGCGGAAGAGGCCCACGAGGCCGGCCGTCAGCCAGGGGACCCAGACGACGGCGGCGGTGTGGGGGAAGAGGCCCCAGGACATCACCCCGCCGCCGAGCGCGAAGCCGGCGGCGGCGAGCAGGCAGGAGGCGCGGCTCCGTCCCAGCCGCCGCGCCAGGAGCCAGGTCCCCTCGAAGGCGAGCAGCACCTTGAGCGCCAGCGCCCCCAGGAGGTGATGCTGGATGGGCAGCAGGCGCGCCGCCATCTGCACCGGCGACAGCACCCCGGCCTGCGGGTTGGCCCACGGCGAGCTCCCCCCTTCGAGGAGGTCGGACCAGAACGGTGCCTGATGCCGGGCGAGGGCGTGGCGGATCTCGAGCTCCCAGGGCAGGAACTGATAGATGGTGTCGTTCAAGAGCGAATGGGCGTCGGGGTGGGCGACGGCGGGCGCCCCGGGGATCGGCTCCGCCAGGAGGTCGCAGGGGACGAGGAGCCGCCGGCCGCCGAGCCAGGGAGCGAGGAGGACGAGCGGCAGGAGGAGGCCGCCGGCGACCGCCCAGCGGCCGAGGCGGAGGCCGAGCCCGCGGGCGAGCAGCCAGCAGACGGCCTGGACGGCGAGGAGCGCGACCGCCAGGGTCGCCAGCAGCCTCCAATCAAGCGCATCCATCTGTTCGCGGACTCTAACCCGGTTGATATCTAGTTCCGCAAAGGCATGTCCCGGCGGTGCGGGACTGTGAGACTTCTCTCTGTAGGGGCAGACTTTGACGGCGCTTCCGCCGCCCGAGAGCTGCCTCGAGAAGGAGCAGCCATGTCTTCCAGCCGTTCCCGCCGTGCCCTGGCGGCGCTCGCCGTCCTCGTCTGCCTCGCCCTCCCCGCCGCCGCCCACGCCCGTCCCGTCCATCGCCCGGCCGCGGTCGCGGCCTCCCACTCGGCCGGTTTCCTGTCCGGCCTGTGGGGATTCCTCGTCCGCCTCTGGGAGGGGACCGGGATGAGCATCGATCCCAACGGAGGAGAGCACCCGACGACGACCGTCGATACCGGGATCGACGGCAGGGGCTAGTCAGGAAGAAGGTCACAGTTCTGTCTTGAAGTGTCCCGAATTCCGTCGATTCGGAAACCAGCTTGTTGGAGGGAGTCCGATGGTGATGAAGTTCTCGAATTCGCGGATATCGGGAGGAGACAGAGCTTGAAAGACGCCCATCTGTCGCTGGAGACCCTGGCGAGGTGGCTCGCCGGGGACCTCTCCCACGAGGACCTGATGCGCGAGGTGGTGGCCCACCTGATGGCCCGCTGCCCGACCTGCCAGCGGCGGTACGACGAGGTCCAGCGCCTGCAGCGGGAGCTCGAGCATTGGGACGAGCGGGTGGCGGTCTTCGAGGGCCAGGAGGCTCCAGAGCTCTACGAGCGGCTGGCGAGCCTCCCCTTCGACGAGCAGGTCGCGCTCGTCCGCGACGACGAGAGCCTGCACACCTGGGGGCTCTGCCAGCTCCTCTTGAAGCGCAGCGCGGAGGCCGCCTTCGACGACCCCGCCCGCGCCGTCAACCTGGCCGAGCTGGCGGTCCTCGTCGCCCGCGACTTGGACGAAGCCTACGATCCGCACTGGGTGCTCGACCTGCGGGCCAAGGCCTGCGCCTACCTGGGCAACGCCCGCCGGGTCCTGTGCGAGCTGCGGAGCGCCGAGAGCGCCTTCCGCGAAGCCGACGCGCTCCTGGGCAAGAGCATGACCGGCAACCTCGAGATCGAGGCGGAGGTGGCGAGCCTGAAGTCATCGCTCCGCAAGGATCAGCGGCGGTTCGCGGAAGCCGTGGCGCTCCTCGACCGCGCCATCGCCCTCTACGGCGAGCTCGAGGACTCGCCGCGGGTGGGGCGGGCGCTGATCGGCAAGGCCAAGGTGCTGGAGGAGAGCGGCGACCTCGAGGGGGCCATCGAGCTGCTTCCCGGCGCCCTCGACCGGGTGGACTCGGAGAAGGACTCCCGCCTCGCCGTCTACGGCCGCTACAACCTCATCGTTTGTCTCATCCTGGCGGGGCGGTACGGCGAGGCCGTGCAGCTCCTGCCGGCGGTGCGCGAGCTCTTCGGCCGCATCGCCAGGCCGCTCGACCTCGTGCGCCTGCGCTGGGCCGAGGCGAACGTCGCCGCCGGGTTGGGCGACCCCGGGCGCGCCGAGCTCGCCTTCCGCGCGGTGCAGCGCGAGTTCCTCGACCACGCCATGAGCTTCGACGCCGCGCTGGTGTCGCTCGACTTGGCCGCGCTCTACGCCCAGCAGGGCCGCACCCAGGAGCTCAAGGAGCTGGCGGTGGAGGTGAGGTCGATTTTCGCGTCGCACGACGTGCAGCGCGAGGCGATGGCCGCCCTCATCCTCTTTCAGCAGGCCGCCCAGGAGGAGCGCCTGACCGTCCGCCTGGCGCGCCACCTCGCCGCCTCGCTCGAGCGCGCCCGGCCCCGCCGCGCCTGAAGCGGCTTCTCCCTACTTTGGCGGCCCGGCGCCATCGTCCTCGAGGCGTTGGAAGAGGGCGATCTCGGGATCGATGAAGCGCTGGCTCGAGCCCACGTCGTGAGGGTCGAGGAGATCGAGCAGCGGCCGAGACTGGTGGACGAAGACCAGGCGATAGCCCAAGTCCCCGCTCTTCAGCCGGTCGTAGATCGCAGTCTCCTGCTCGTGGCGGAAGTCGGTGACGTTGATCGCCACGTACTCCGGCTGCAGGACGTCGAACACCCGCCCCGAGGAGCGGATGGCGCGGTCCCAGGGCACCCAGCGGAAGCGCGGGATGTGCTTCCTGCGCCCCACCCCGATGACCGACTCCGGCCGCTTGGCGTGCTGCCAGACGTAGTCCTCGACGGCGTAGCGGGTGTCGGCCAGCAGCCGGAAATCGACCGATGCCGCGTAGAGGAAGCTGTAGGCGGTGACGAGGGCGACGGCCGCCCACCGCAGCCCGGGGTAGCGGGCGCCGGGGCGGGTCACCTCGCCCAGGAAGAAGCCGCCGAAGAGCGCCAGGAGGATGCCCATCGGCAGGACGTAGCGGTCGAAGGTGAAGAGGATCAGGTTCAGGAAGGTGAAGTAGTAGGAGAGGATGAGGACGAAGAGGCTGCCGAGGAGGAAGACTTGGCCCCGCGAGCGGCCGCGGAGGCCGCGCCAGAGGGCCAGGAGGAGCCCCAGCACGCATACCAGGGTAAGGGCGGGATTGAGCGCGAAGGCGATCTGGCGCAGGAAGGTGACGAGGAGCTCCAGGTGGCCGTAGAGGCTGTTGGGGAAGTCCTGGTAGTCCTCGCTCATCGGCCCGAGGAGCAGCCGGACATGGACGGCGAACCGCTGCGGGTCCCACAGCAGGTCCTGGAAGAGCGCGAAGCCGGCGGCCGCCGTCAAGCCGGCCAGGAGGAGGCGGCGGTCCACCAGGGTGCGGAGCATCCCCTTTATTGGCCCGCGGTCCTTATATTCGCGGCGGTAGAGCCCGAAGGCGATGGGCAGCGGGGCCAGGGTGTAGAGGCCGTACGCCTGGTCCTTGGTGCACACCGCTGCCGCCGCCAGCAGGGCGTAGAGCAGGTAGTCGCGGAGCCGGTGGGCCTTCAAGATGCGGATATAGAAGAGCAGCGAGAAGGTGAACCAGCAGAGGTAGGGGACGTCGAGGTTCCCCATCTTGGCGTAGTAGGCCAGGGGGGCGATCGAGGCGGCGATGAGGGTGGCGAAGAGCGCCCCGCGGCGGTCGTAGATCTCGCGCCCCGTCCGGTAGACGAGGTAGAGGACCCCGAGGCCCATCACCAGGCTGACGATCCGCCCGAGCCAGATCTCCCACAGCACCAGATCGGCCTCCTCGAGGCGGAGGAGACCGTGGGCGACGAGAGCCCGCAGCGGCCAGGACACTCCCTCGAGGACGGCGAAGTGGAGGGGAGGGTAGCGGGCATGCCAGCCGGTCGTGGTGGCGGGAGACAGCGCCTTGGCCCAGGAGGTCGGGTGGAGCTCGTCGCCCGCCCAACCCACCCAGCTCGGCAGGCCCCAGCTCATGCCGATGGCGAAGAGCAAGAGCGCCCAGGCGAGGAGGGCCGCCAGGAGCCAGGCATGGCGGCGATTGGCGGGGGTGCCGGGAGCGCTGGGGTCGCCGGGAGCGCGCCGATCGGGGGGGACGGGAGGGGGCGGCGAAGGAGTCGGGCTTTCCATGGCGTCCTTCACCGCCGGAGCGCGGTGTCCAGAGCGGTGGCGGGCGCAGATCCTAGCAAAAACGGCCCGCCGCCGCGCTCGCCCGCCCCTTCCCGGCGGGCCGTCGCAGCGTCCGCTATTTCGATCAAAAAGATCATCTTTCTCGGCCCGTTTGCTTTCAATGCTTAATTCGATATGGGCCAATTGTTTACGTAGGTTTACATCGACTTGACAGCGGCCTCGCCCGCCGCATACGCTCCGGTTCTAAATCTTTGGCCGAGCGCCTCCTGCCGCTGTCGTCCCTTGGCGGCTACACCGAACGTCGAACAGAGAGGTAACAAATGTCGAGCACACCTTCCAAAATGGTCCTCGGTGTGATCCTGGTCGCTGCCTGCGCGGCAGCGGCCTCCCAGGTTCCGAAGTCCCATCTGCGCTCCGCGCCGGAGGCGTCGCGGGCGATCTACGCTCGCCACCACCTCGGTGGAGCCGCCGTGGCGGCCGCCGCCAAGGGCGACCGAGACGCCAGCGAGATGGCGCTCTACGGTAACCGCGGCGAGGTCGACCGCACCTACGGCACCCCCGAAGAGGAGGACTACGCGAACCGCGCCTACCCGGCGGCGGACGTCCCGTTCGCCTCGGCCCAGGTCGCCAGCGCCACCTTCTCCAACCTCTCCCACCGCTCCCACCACGGTGAGGATCACCAGTGGAAGCTCCTGGGACCGCAGTCGATCGCCATCCAGCCCGGCATCCTGAGCTTCTCGGGCGCCGATTTCGTGGCCTCCGGCCGCGTCACCGCCATGGCCATCGCCCCCACCTGCACCAACGGCAAGTGCCGGCTGTGGGTCGCCGCCGCCGGCGGCGGCGTCTGGCGCACCGACCACGCTCTCCAGAACAACCCGGACTGGAAGTCGGTCTCCGACGGCCTGGGAACGAACGCCACCGGCGCGCTCCTGGTCGACCCCAACGATTCCAGCGGCAACACCCTCTACCTCGGCACCGGCGAAGGTAACGCCTCCGGAGACTCGGAAGCCGGCGTCGGCATCTACAAGACGACGGACGGCGGCAACTCCTGGAGCCTGCTGCCGGGCAGCGGTCAGTTCTACGGCCGGTCGATCAACTCGATGGCCGTCGACCCCACCAACCGCAACATCATCTATGCCGGCATCGCCCGCGGCATTCGCGGCGAGTCCTCGGTGACCGGCGGCACCACCAGCAACCCGCCGGTCGCGGCGGCCTTGGGCCTCTGGCAGTCGACCGACGGCGGGGCGACCTTCAGCCTGCTGTGGAACGGCAACCTCTCGCTCCGCGGCATCACCCACGTCGCCCTCGACCCCGCCGACCCGGCCACCGTCTACGCCTCCTCCTACCAGCAGGGGATCTGGCGCCTCTCGGTCCGGCTCGACGGCGACAGCAGCTTCCACCAGGTCTTCGCCCCCGGCTCGCCGGCGCAGAATGTCGATCGCGCCGAGTTCGCGCTGGTGACCAAGACCGGCCACACGCGGATCTACGCCGGTGACGGCGCCGTCGGCGCGGCCGGCGGCAAGTACTCCGCGGTCTGGCGGGCGGACAATGCCGACATCCCGGCTTCCGCCCTCCTCGCCAGTCAGACGGTGCCGGCCCCCGGCGGCTGGAAGCAGCTGACCGAGACCTCGACCGCCCTTCCCGGCTTCGCCACCTTCGACTACTGCAGCGGCCAGTGCTGGTACGACAACATGGTGGCCGTCGCCCCGGGCCGCCCCGACGAGGTCTACGTCATCGGCTCCTTCACCTACGGCGAGCTCGGCGGCCGCTCGAACGCCCGCGCGGTCGTCCGCTCGACCACCGCCGGCGACCCCGACCCGGCCAACAACAACCGCACCTTCACCGACATGACCTTCGACTCCAACCTGCCGGCGGGCGCCATCCATCCCGACCAGCACGCCATCGTCTTCGATCCCAACAACCCGAACATCATCTTCGAGGGCTCGGACGGCGGCGTCATTCGCACCAGCGGCACCTTCACCGACATCTCCGCGCAGTGCGACACCCGCGGTCTCACCCCCAACTCGCTCCTGGCCTGCCACCGCATGCTGTCGTCGGTGCCGACGCAGATCATCAACATGAACAAGGGCTTGCCGACCCTGCAGTTCCAGAGCGTCTCGGTCAACCCGCAGTCGCCCGCCCACGAGCTCGTCGGCGGCACCCAGGACAACGGCACCTGGCACTTCCTGCACGACAAGCACACCTGGCAGCAGACGATCTACGGTGACGGCGGCCAGGCCGGCATCGACGTCGCCACCCCCACCGTCTTCTTCAACACCTTCACCGGCCAGGCGACCGACACCAACTTCCAGCAGGGCCTGCAGACCGCCTGGACGGTCACCTCCGGCCCGCTCTTCGCGAGCGGCGAGGCGGCCTCCTTCTATCCGCCGCACATCGCCGACCCCAAGGTCGGGGGCACGCAGTTCGTCGGCCTCCGGCACGTCTTCCGCACTCAGGACAACGGCGGCAGCAAGACCTACCTGGAGGCCAACTGCCCCGAGTTCATCACCTTCGCCAACGACCCCGCCTGCGGCGACTGGGTGGCGCTCGGCGGTCCGGCCGGTCCCAACCAGCCGGGCGACCTGACCGCCGCGGCGCTGGGCACCCGCGCCGGCGGCGTCGTCGCCGCCACCGAGCGGACCATCGCCGACAACTCGACGCTGTGGGCGGCGACCACGACGGGCCGCGTCTTCGTCTCGAAGAACGCCGACGCCAACCCGTCCACGTCGGTCACCTTCACCCGCATCGACACCCTCTCTCCCGCGGCGCCGCAGCGCTTCGTCAGCAGCATCTACGTCGATCCGGTGCATCCCAACCACGCCTGGGTCTCCTACTCCGGCTACAACTTCAACACCCCGACGGCCCCCGGCCACGTCTTCGAGGTCACCTACGACCCCGTCGGCGGCACGGCGACGTGGGTCAACCTCGATCCCGCCAACGGCATGCCGGGAGGCGGCGACCTGCCGGTCACCGACTTCCTCCGCGACGATGCCACGGGCGACCTCTACGCCTCGACCGACTTCGGCGTGGCGCGGCTGCCCAACGGCTCGACGACCTGGGAGGTCGCCGGCCGGAACCTGCCGCCGGTCGAGGTCGCCGGCCTGACGATCTCGGCCGCCAAGCGGAAGCTCTACGCCGCCACCCACGGCCGCAGCGTCTGGGTGCTCGCCCTCCAGGGCGGGGATGACAACGAAGACGACAACTAGAGAGTGACGAGCTCCGGCCCTCACGGCCGGTCCCGCGCAACCAGGGCCGCCCTCGCGGGCGGCCCTTTTTCAATGCGCCCGTTTCATGCGCCCGGCACAGGTCCGGGCGCTACGTCCATGGCAGCGTAGCGCCCCCACCCGTGGGGGGCGCGTGTCGTATTTCGCATAGCTCCGATATAGTTCGCTGAGGATGAAAGACAACACGGAGTCGAAATCGGCCGCGTGGCCGTCCTTCCCGGCGGTCCGCCGGCGGTTGGCCCGCCTGGCGCTGGCCATGCCCCTGGCGGCCGCCCTGGCCTGCGGCGGCAAGCCGGCCGCTGGTCCAGGCGGTCCGGGCGGCCCGGGCGGCGGAGGGGGGATCTCCGTCCGCGTCGAGCCGGTGCGCGAGGCCGACCTGCACGACGCCAGCGAGTACCTGGCGACCCTCAAGTCCCGGCACTCGTTGACCGTCCAGCCGCAGATCGACGGCGAGGTGACCCGCATCTTCGTCAAGTCCGGCGACCGCGTCGCGGCCGGCGCCGCGCTCCTACAGATCGACCCCCTGAAGCAGGCCGCCACGGTCAAGAGCCAGGAGGCGACGCGGGCCATGAAGCAGTCGGCCCTGGAGTACGCCCGCCAGCAGGAGAAGCGCGCGCGGGCCCTCTACAGCCAGGGGATCGTCAGCAAGCAGGATCTCGACGCCGCCGTGGCCGCCCGCGAGCAGGCGGAGGCGGACTTGAAGGCGCTCGGCGCCCAGGTCGAGGAGCAGCAGGTGCAGCTCCGCTACTACCGGGTGACGGCGCCCGCCGCCGGCGTCGTCGGCGACATCCCCGTCCGCGTGGGCGACCGGGTGACCACCACGACTGTTCTCACGACGATCAGCGAGGGCGGCGCCCTCGAGGCCTACGTGTCGATCCCTCTCGAGCACGCGAAGGACCTCCAGATCGGGCTGCCGGTCGAGATCGTGGACGACGGCGGCGCGCTCCTCGCCCGGACCGCCGTCAGCTTCGTCTCGCCGCAGGTCGACGACCAGACGCAGTCGGTGCTGGTGAAGGCGCCGGTGCAGAACGCCGGCAGCGCTCTGCGCGAGGCGCAGCTCGTCCGCGCGCGGGTGATCTGGAGCTCCCACCGCGGACCGGTGATCCCGGTGCTGGCGGTGACGCGGGTGAGCGGCCAGTACTTCGCCTTCGTCGCCGAGGCGAACGGCAAGGGCGGCCTCGTCGCCCGCCAGCGGCCGGTCCGCCTGGGCGACCTGGTCGGCGACGACTACGTGGTGCTCGGCGGCCTCCGGCCCGGCGAGCAGGTCGTCGTCTCCGGCGTGCAGAAGCTGGCCGACGGCGCGCCCCTGGCTCCGACAGCTCCAACGGCTCCGCAGACACCGTCGTCCTGACGGCGCAAAAGGGAACCGACCCAAGGCATGTTCGCCGACTTCTTCCTCCGTCGCCCGGTCTTCGCGACCGTCTGCGCGCTCCTGATCGTCCTCGCCGGCGCGGTCTGCATCCCCAGCCTGCCGATCGCCCAGTACCCGACGCTCGCGCCGCCGCAGGTCTCGGTCACCAGCGTCTACACGGGCGCCAGCTCGCAGGTCGTCGAGTCGGCAGTCACCACGCCGCTCGAGCAGCAGATCAACGGCGCCGAGGGGATGCGCTACCTGACCTCGACCTCCGCCAACGACGGCACCAGCAGCATCGTCGCCACTTTCGAGATCGACAGGAACATCGACGTCGCGGCGGTCGACCTGCAGAACCGGGTGTCGATCGCCCAGGGCCGCCTGCCGAACGAGGTGCGGACGACCGGCGTCACCGTCGCCAAGAGCTCGGGCGCCTTCGTCCTCGTGGCCGGCGTCTACTCGGCGCACAACGAGTACGACGCGCTCTTCCTGAGCAACTACGTCGACGTCTACATGAAGGACGCCCTGAAGCGGGTCAAGGGGGTCTCCGACGTCCTCGTCTTCGCCGAGCGCAAGTACTCGATGCGCATCTGGCTCGACCCCGTGCTCCTGGCCGCCCGCAAGGTGACCGCCGACGACGTGGTGGCGGCGCTGCGCGAGCAGAACACGCAGGTGGCGGCCGGGCAGATCGGCCAGCCGCCGGCGCCGCCGGGCCAGCGGTTCCAGATCAGCGTGCGGGCCGTCGGCCGGCTCG
>DATNKQ010000037.1:0-2911 GCA_035603315.1 Thermoanaerobaculia bacterium | reverse complement strand
AGCCACCTCGACGCTCCCCACGGACGGCGCCTGGCGCGACTTCTACGCCGTCGAGGGCCGCGCCTACCCGCGGGAGCAGGACCTGCCGGAAGGCTACGAGGTGGTCGCCTCGCCGGGCTACTTCCAGGTCTTCGCGACGCCGCTCGTCTCCGGCCGCATCTTCGGCCCCGAGGACCGGCCGGGCTCGCTGCCGGTCGCCGTCGTCAACCAGAGCTTCGCCAGGAAGGCCTGGCCGAAGGAGGACCCGCTGGGGCGGCGGGTGCGGCTGGGCCGGGGCAAGGCAGAGGAGCCCTGGCGGACGGTCGTGGGGGTCGTCGCCGACCAGAAGGTCGGCAACCTCGACGACGTGCGGAACGGGCCCGAGAGCCTCTACGTGCCGCTCGCCCAGGACACTCCGGGCTTCGTCAGCGTCGCCCTGCGGAGCCGCGGCGAGCCGCTCGCCCTGGCGCCCAAGGTGCGCGAGCAGATCGCCGCCGTCGACAAGGACCTCCCCATCTACTGGGTGAAGTCGATGGAGCAGGTGGTGGCGGGCAACGCCTTCTACCACAACCTCTTCGGCATCGTCTTCACCATTCTCGGCCTCGCCGCCTTGATCCTCGCGGCGGTCGGCATCTACGGGGTGATCTCGTTCGCGGTGCAGCAGCGCACGCAGGAGATCGGCGTCCGCATGGCGCTCGGCGCCGGGCGGGGGAACGTCCTCGCCATGATCCTCCGCCAGGGGGCCGTGCAGCTCGGCTGCGGCCTGGGCGCCGGCCTCCTCTTGGCCCTCGGCGCCTCGCGGCCGCTGAAGACGCTCCTCTACCAGGTCGAGCCCACCGACCCCGAGACTTTCTTGACCGTCTCGCTCGTCCTGGCCGCCGTGGCCCTGGCCGCCTCGCTGGTCCCCGCCCAGCGCGCCGCGCAGGTCGATCCGCTGGTCGCCATCCGCTCGGAATAAAGCGGGGCTCAGTTTTCAGTCGGTCCGTGGCTTCCTTCTTGTGTAGGGGCGGGGCTTGCCCCCGCCCGGGTGGGGCCATGGTGCGCTCGCTCCTACACCTCCCATTCCAAGGATCCGCACAAAGGATAGAGATGAAAGTCGGATACCAGCTCTCTCCGCACTGGATTGAGCAAAATGTAGAGGGCTGTTGCCTGCAGGTCCTCTGCCTCGCGGAGCGCTCGATCGAAGAAGCTCCGCTGCCAGAATGAGGCCTTCTCGCCGCGCTCGACGCGAGCCCGGTAGCAGAGCGATTTCCACTTGCCGATGAAGGCCGGCAGCGGCGCAGAGGTGTCGACGCCAACGAGAAGATGGACATGGTCTGGCATAAGGCAGTAGGCGTAAACCGGGTTGCCGCTCCGGGCGCGAAGCTCGCCCAGGATCCGAATGCACTGCTGACCGAAGCTCTGATCTCTGAATACCGGCGCTCTCGGGGAAGTGCCTAAGGTCGCGGTGGCGGGGAAGGCTCGGAAGTATCGAGAGATCCGCCCCGCCCGCGCTCAGGCGGAGCTGACATCTCGAGATGAGCTCGGCTCCGCCGGCGGGGCAGGAGGCCTCGAAGTCGGGCCAGGTTCGCGACGGTCGCTTCCGCCCGCCCGGGAGGGGTCAAGCCCCTCCCCTACATAAACAAACAGCTGGCGACCGGTGGTTTTCTTGTGTAGGGGCGGGGCTTGCCTCCGCCCGGGTGGGGGATCTCTCTTTGGAACCATTTTTCGGCGCCCTTCGTAAGGGGGGGAGAACGCCGAGCTTTGTAAGGTTTCACGGCCGGCGTCGTTCTGGTCGAGAGGAGAGGCAACAATGACTCACATTGCGCGCGACGTCCGCTTCGGTCTCCGGATGCTGTGGAAGAGCCCCGGCCAGACGGCGGCGGCCGTGCTTGCGCTGGGCCTGGGGATCGGCCTCACGGCCAGCATGTTCAGCATCGTCAACGGCACCATCCTGACCGGCCTGCCGTTCGAGCGCTCCGACCGGCTGCTGCACGTGCGCTGCAGCAACCTGGCCAAGAACGAGAAGCAGCTGCCGGTTTTCTACTCGGACTTCTTCGACTGGCGGGCGCGGCAGAAATCGTTCTCGGGGATCGCCGCCTTCGACGCCGGCACCATGAGTCTGAGCGGCGACGACTCCCGGCCCGAGCGCATCGACGGCGCCTTCGCCTCCGCCAACACCTTCGACCTGCTGCGGGTGAAACCGCTCCTCGGCCGCACCTTCCGGGCCGGCGACGACGTCTGGCAGGCGGAGCCGGTGGTGGTCCTGGGCTACGGCATCTGGAAGAGCCGCTACGGCGGCGATCCCCACATCGTCGGCAAGACGGTCCGCGTCAACGGCAAGCCGTCGACGGTCGTCGGCGTCATGCCGGCCGAGTTCAAGTTTCCGGTGATCGAGGAGGTCTGGGCGCCGCTCCAGCTCGATCCCGCCAAGATCAAGCGCGGCGAAGGCGACGGCGTCGAGGTCATCGGCCGCCTGAAGGACGGCGTCACGTTGGAGAAGGCGAAGGCGGAGATGAGCGGCATCGCCCGCGGCATCGCCCGCGATTTCCCGGCCACCAACAAGGGCATCGACGCGGTGACCGAGCCGTTCACCCGGGCCTACGTCGGCGACGAGGTCTCGTCGCTCCTCTACACCATGCTCGGCGCCGTCGGCTTCGTCCTCCTGATCGCCTGCGCCAACGTGGCGAGCCTGATGATGGCACGGGCGTCGCAACGCACGCGGGAGGTGGCGATCCGCTCCGCCCTGGGGGCGGGCCGCCGGCGGGTGGTGGCGCAGATCCTCGTCGAGAGCGTGCTGCTCTCCGCCCTGGGCTCTCTCCTCGGCGTCGCCCTCGCCTCGACGGGACTGAAGCTCTTCGTGGCGGCGATCGCCGCCAGCAACCCACCGTTCTGGTTCCGCATCACGCTGGACCCTACCTCGCTCGTCTTCGTCTTCGCCATCACCGTCGCC
>DATNKQ010000036.1:0-9406 GCA_035603315.1 Thermoanaerobaculia bacterium | reverse complement strand
CCCTCTTCAGCCCCGGCGACCACCGCGCCGCGCTCGACGTCCGCCTGACCCGCCGCACGGTGAAGGCCGCCAACGTGGTCGGCCGGCTGCCGGCCGGCGCCGGCGACCGCCTGCCCGGGGCGGTGCTCGTGGGCGCCCACTACGACCACCTCGGCCTGGGCGGCGCCGGCTCGCTCGCCCCCGACTCGCACGCCGTCCATCACGGCGCCGACGACAACGCCTCCGGCACGGCGGCGCTCCTCGAGGTGGCGCGGACGCTCGCGGCCGACCGCGGCCGGCTGCGCCGCGACGTCTACTTCACTGCCTTCTCCGGCGAGGAGTCGGGCGTCCTCGGCTCGACCGCCTTCACCCGCCAGCCGCCGGCCGGCCTCAAGCTCGCGGACCTCTCCGCCATGCTCAACATGGACATGGTCGGGCGCCTACGCAACAACCGGGTGACCGTGCTGGGAGCGGAGACGGCTCCCGAGTGGAAGGAGATCGTGCCGGCGGCCTGCGGCCGCGAGCGTCTCGGCTGCGCGCTGTCCGGCGACGGCTACGGCCCCTCCGACCATAGCCCCTTCTACGCCGCCGGCGTGCCGGTGCTGCACTTCTTCACCGGCGCCCACGAGGACTACCACAAGCCCTCGGACACCGCCGACAAGATCAACGCCATCGGCGGCGACCGCGTCGCTCTCCTGGTCGCCGATGTCGCCCGCGAGGTGGCCGACCGCGCCGCCCGGGTGGCCTACAAAAGCGCTCCGGCCCCCGCGCCCCAGGGCGACGCGCGCTCCTACGGCGCCTCGCTCGGCACCATCCCGGACTACGCCGGCGACGGCCGGCCGGGGGTGCTGATCGGCGGCGTGCGGCCGGAAGGCGCGGCGGCGAAGGCGGGGCTCCAGCGCGGCGACCTCCTCGTCGAGCTGGCCGGCACGCCCATCCGCGACATCTACGACTTCATGTTCGTCCTGCGCAAGTCGAAGCCCGGCGAGACGGCGAAGGCCGTCGTCGACCGCGGCGGTAGGAAGATCGAGGTGAGCGTGACCTTCGGCGCCAGCAGCGCCGTGCGCTGAAAGACGAGGAGCCGCGAATGGAGATCGTCGGCCACTTCCGACGCCTGACCCCGGCCCAGCGCCGCACCTTCCTGGCCTGCTTCCTCGGCTGGTCGCTCGACGCCTTCGATTTCTTCATCCTCGTCTTCTGCGTCAGCGCCATCGCCACCGAGTTCCACGCCAAGGTCTCGGCCGTCGCCGAGGCGATCTTCCTGACCCTTGCCATGCGGCCGCTGGGAGCGCTCCTCTTCGGGCTTCTGGCCGACCGCTTCGGCCGCCGCCGCGCGCTGATGCTCAACATCGTCTCCTACTCGGTCTTCGAGCTCGCCTCCGCCTTCGCGCCGTCGCTCAAGGCGTTGCTCTTCCTGCGCGCCGGCTTCGGCATCGCCATGGGCGGCGAGTGGGGCGTCGGCGCGGCGCTGGCGTTCGAGACGCTGCCCGCCGAAGGGCGCGGCTTCTTCTCCGGAGTCCTCCAGGAGGGCTACGCGGTCGGCTACCTGATCGCCTCGCTGTCGTATCTCGCCCTCTTCCCCATCGTCGGCTGGCGGGGGATGTTCGTCGTCGGCGCGCTGCCCGCCTTCCTCGTCCTCTACATCCGCTCGCAGGTGGAGGAGTCGCCGGCCTGGCTGGCCGGCCGCGTCTCCCACCAGGCGGAGCGCCGCCTCGGCCGGGACATCGCCACCTACCTGGGACCTTTCCTCTTCCTCGTCGTGCTGATGTTCGCCTTCAACTCGTTCAGCCACGGCACGCAGGACCTCTATCCCACCTTCCTCGAGAAGAACCTCCAGTTCTCGCCGCGGACGGTCGGCCTCATCGCCCTCATCTACAACCTGGGCGCGCTCGCCGGCGGCATCTTCTTCGGCGCCTGGTCGGAGCGGCTCGGCCGCCGCCGGACGATCGTCATCGCCGCTCTCCTCGCCATCCCCGTCATGCCGCTGTGGGCGTTCGCCAAGTCGATCCCGCTCCTGGCGCTCGGCGGCTTCCTCATGCAGTTCATGGTGCAGGGGGCGTGGGGCGTCATCCCGGCGCACCTGAACGAGCTCTCGCCGCCCGCCGTGCGCGGCACCTTCCCCGGCTTCGCCTACCAGCTCGGCAACCTGCTCTCCTCGCGTAACGCGGTCCTGCAGGCGAAGCTCGTCGAGCGGCGCTTCGGGGGCAGCTACCCGCCGGTCCTCGCGGGGACGGTCCTCGTCGTCGCCACCCTGGTCGCGGTGATCACGCTGCTGGGGAAGGAAGCGAAGGGGGCCGACCTCTCGGGCACGCGGTAGATGTGGGCCGGCGGATCCTGCGGCGCGCCGCGGCGATTCAACGCCCTCGCTTCCCGGTGCGCTTCGCCAGCCAGGCGAGCGCGCCGGGGGTCAGGGCCCAGGTGCCGATGCCGTCCAAGGCATAGGAGACCGGCTCGTCCTTGCTGCCCAACGAAAAGCCCGTAGGCTGCTCGGGAGGCAGCTCCAGCTTGCCCAGGAGGAAGGCGGGGACGAAGCGGTTCGCTCTTATCGCGTCGCGCAGGCAGCGCAGCGCCTCGGCCGAGTCCCCCTCGCGCTGGAAGACGAGGAGGGCTCGAATGTACGCCCATGCCGCCAGGCCGTCTTCGGGATAGGCGTCGAGCAGCTCCTGCAGCCGCTCGTGCCGGCTCAGCGTCAGGAGGAGCTCGGCCAGGAGATAGCGGACCCCCTGGTTGTCGCTCGGGTTCAAGCGCAGGAGCTCCTCGAAATGCCTCTGAGCCTCCTCGTGCCGGCCGACCTCGCAGAGGGCCTCGGCGAGCTGCAGGCGGGCGTCCTTGTAGGGGCGGGTCTCGTGCAGACCCCAGAAATTTCCGCCTCGTCGCGAAACGTCTCCGGGCCCAGCATCCGTTCTGCGGCGGCAACGGCGCGCGCGTAGAGAGCGCAGGCCGCCTCGCGATCCGGAGCGCGGTCCCCCAGGATGACCAGGGCCTCGGAGCAGTCCGGCCACAGCTCGATCGCCTGGCGCGCCAGCTGGATCTGCCGCCGCCCCCGGGCGTCCCAGGCGGCGTCGGCGAGGCGCAGCGCCCGGGCGCGGGCGCTCGCCTTCTCTTGTGATCGCTTCCCTGGCCCGACGGCCCCGACCTCTTCCTCCGGGCCTGAGAGAAGGGGCAGACGCAGCCGGATTGACAGCGGACCCCGGAAGGTCGGCACCTGCTTTTCCCAGGAGCCGGCGTCCATCTCCTCCTCGGACGTCTCCGCCAGGGCCGCCAGCAAGCCTTCCAGGAACGCCAGGCGGCGGGCGTCCGGCCGCTCCAGCTCGCCCATCCCGCGCCGGGAGGCCATGGGCAGGAGATTGCCGGGGGCGAACGGCAGATCGAGCTTCTCCCACAGGAGGAGGTCCGCCGGCGGCACGTCCCAGGGAGGCTCGAAGCTGACCGCCCAAAACCGGTCCTCCAGATTGGGCCGGCGGCCGCGGGGGAACCGGTCGCTTCGTCTTGCTCATGGAGTGGAATCATAGGCCTCCTGGTCGGCAGCGCTCGAGAGCCGCCGTCCAGGCGAGGGGAGGGGAGGGGAGACGGCGATCCGCCGTCAGCAGGCTTCGCCGTAGGGCTGGCAGACCTGCTTGGGGACTCCGTTGTAGCAGAAGAGCGTGCACATGTGAGTGCTCTGCGTCGGCGGGAAAGTGTGGATGTAGCAGGTGTCGCAGCTGTCGACCGGCGGATGGGGGCAGAAGCTGAACGCCGGGACGGGCGCCGGGGTCATGAGCGGCCCATCGACGGCCGCCGGCGCGAAGAGGACGGATGCCGCCGAGCTTGCCGGGGTGGCCGACTCCGGGGCCGGCGCCGGACCGGCCGCCCAAACCGCCGACGCGGCGCCGAGGATCGTCATCAGCAGCAAAGCCAACTTCAGATTGCGCAAGGTGGTTCTCCTTTCGTAGAGGCACCCCAAGGGTGCAGTGGGTTCGATCCGTCGCCGGACTTTCTACACTGCTTAGGTGCCGCTACGGCTACTGGCGGCGCCTCGGATTGGCGTCACTTTGCGGCGGTTGTAGCGGCCGCAGCGAGCCGTAGACGCGCTCGCGGAGCGCCCGCTCGCCGGCGAGGTCGCCGCGCAGGAAGCGGACGTCGGCCAGCCGGCAGAGGAGCGCCTCTTTCGCCGTGGCATCTTGCAGCGCCGCCTGGTAGAGGCTTTCGGCGGCGTCGAGGTCGCGCGCCAGGAAGGCGGCATCGCCGGCGCGCTGGCCCCAGAGGGCGCGGTCGGCGGGAGCTCCCGCACGCGACCGCTCGGTTTCGGCGGACGCGCGGGCCTCGGTGAAGCGGCCTTGCCACAGGAAAAGGTTGTAGCGAGCGCTCGCCAGGAGGGCCGCCGGCAGGCCCCCGCCGGCATCGCCGCCGGCGAGCTTCGCCTCGGCGGCGCCCCAGTCGCCGGTGCGCGCCAGGAGCAGCGCCTCGAGAACCGCCCGGCGCGGGTCCTGGGGGTCTACCGGCAGCCGTCCGAGCTGCTCCGCGGCTTCCGCCGGGCGGCCGAGCGCGATCTCCGCCAGGGCCTGCGACATCCCGAGGAGCGGCGCTCCCGGCGCCGCCTCCGCGGCCTGCTGGAAGAGCTCGCGGGCATGGGCGGCCTCGCCGCGCTCAAGCGCGCGGCAGCCTTCCCGCCAGCGCAGGAGCGCCCGTTCGAGGGGGCTTCCCAGGGCCTCCGGGGTTGCCGGGGTGGCGCCGGAGAGCGCGTCGAGGAGCGGCTGGAGCCGGCCGCCGGCGCGCAGGCGCTCGACGTCCGCCACCGTGAGGCCTAAGTCCGCGGGCGCCTGGAGCGGCAGGCAAGCGAGGCGGCCGTCCTCCAGCCGGTGCAGGTCGCCCAGGCTCTCCGCGAAGAGGCGCCGGCGTCCGGGGGCGGCGAAGGGCGGCAGGCGCGCCGCACGGTCGGTCATGACCACGAAGTCGTCGACGTAGTAGGTCACCCGCGAGCGGTCGTCGAGGTCGCCGATGAAGGAGAAGGCCTCGACGGCGCTGCCGCGCTGGTTCGCCGCGTTGGGCTGCGCGCGGAGATCGACCAGCGGCTGCGGCGAGCCCTCCTCGCCGATGCGCAGGTCGTAGCGCCCGCCGTCGAGATCGACGTCGAGGTCGACGAAGTACCAGGTGAAGGCCCGCAGGCGGAAGAGCCGCTTGGGGATGCTGTCCGAGACGTGGAAGAGGAAGCCGTCGCGCGACTGCAGCCAGAAGGCGAGGCCGTCGCGGCGGAGGACGAAGCGGTCCGGCCCGGCGAGCGCGACGTTGAACGGCTCGTCCGGCGTCGCCACCAGCAGGGCGAAGTGCACGCCGAGCCAGCCCGCGCGGCGCAGCGGGAAGGTGCCGAAGAGCTCCGGGAAATCGTGGTCCGCGGGCTCGTCGTGGATCTCGACCGACTGCAGGCCGCTCCAGCGGAGGGCGTTCGACAGCCGCACGGTGCCCTTGGCGTGCTGGAAGACGGTGAAGGTATCGGGGCCCGTCTCCACCTGCTCGTCGTCGAAGCTGAAGGAGACGAGGATCGATGGCGTGGCGGCTTTGGGAGGCGCGGACGGCGCGGCGAGGGTTGCCGCTAGCAGGACGGCGACCATCGCCGCCAGCAAGCGCGGGCGCCGGCTCATAGCTGGGCGCGGTATTCGGCGAGCCACTTCTGCCACTCCAGGACGGCACGCGCCCGCCGCTCCGGCGGCAGGAAGGCCCGGAAGCCCTTGGTCTGGCCGGTATGGATCTGCAGCGTCTGGATGGCGAAGGCCCGCACCTGGATGTCGTCGTCCTCGAGCGCGGCGATGAGCCCGGCGTACAGCCGGACCTTGCCCGCCTCGCTCAAATGAGTCTGGTCGTAGGACAGGGCGCAGGCGGCCTTGTCGCGGAACAGCGGGCTGGGATCGCTGCGCATCGTGCGCAGCAGCGCGTCGACGACGTCGGCCTCGCCGCTCACCCGCCCGAGGGCGTACTGGACGCTGATGCGCAGCCGGGCGTCCGCGGTCTGCAGGTCGCGGGTGAGCGCCTGCTTGGCCTCGGGGGACTCCCAGCCGAGGGCGTAGAAACCGTCGGCCAGCGCCGCCCGCCGCTGGACGTCTTTCTGCGAATAGAGCCGGGCCATCACCGGCAGCACGCCGCGGCCGAGCCGGCGCAGGCCGTCCCAATCGCCTTTCGCGACGAGGGCCGCGACGGCGGGCTCGCTCGGCGCCTCCTGGGCGAGAAGGGTCGGCGGCAGGGAGCAGAGGAGGAGCCCCACGGCGACGAGCCCGCCGATCCGAAACGATGCCTTCCCGGGCCCAGCGATCCGCACGCGCCTCCTTCCATCTTCCGGTGAGCTTCTGCGAGTCTCATCGCAACTCTATACCAGCCCTCCCACGTCGTTGCGCTTCTCCTTAAGGGTCTGTTACACTGACCTCAACGCAGCCATTGCTTAGCAGCCAGGACGAAGGCTCCGCCCGTGTCTCCTTAGGGAGAATACCGGCGCTTGCAGCGCGCGCACGCTGCCTCGCGGAGCGAGGTCATTGAGCCTGAACGGGAGCTCTTGCCGGAAATCCGGCAACGGCCGCGAACTCTATGGGAGACGGCGCTATGCGGAAAATCGTCATCGCCTCGGGTGTTTGGAACCTCGGGCTCGGCGCTCTCATGCTGTGCCCCGCCCTGGACCGGGCCATATGGTTGTGGCTCCCGAACCCCTTCTGGGGCTACCTCCTGTGCGCCTTCCTGTGGTTCACCTCGGTCGTCCTTTTCCTGGCCGCGCGAAACCTGCGGGCCCGCGCATCGTTCGTCTATTGGGAAGCCTTCCTGCGCTATGCGGCCGCCATCCTGATGCTGACGATCGGCCCGGCGCAGATCGGGCCGTGGGCGTATTTCGTCGGCATCACCGACGCCCTCTGGGGACTCTCCTACACCTTCGGGCTGCCCTGCTTCCTGGAGACGACCCATCGAGCGCTGCTCTGCGACGAGGTTCCCGCCGCCCCATGAGCGGCCTCCGGCGCACTTCGGGCGCCGCGGAAGGCCCGCGCGCCGCGGCGGTCGCGCTATCGGGGCTGTCGCTGACGGCCGGCCTGCTCGGCGGCTGCCTCGGGCGCTGCGAGGTGACGTCGGCGTCGATCGCCCCGGACTCCGGTTTGAACGGCGGCGTCAGCTACCTGGCGAGCCGGCGCCAGGCCGCCGAAGCTGAAGATCCGGCAGCCCACGGCCAATGGGAGCGGGACCGCCGGGAGTACGCGGAGTGGAAGAAGGTCCGCACGGCGGAGCTCCGCGGCCATCCTTTCCTGCTCAGGTTCCCCCATTGGACCGACGACCAGCGCATGGGCTGGGACACCTGGGTCCACTGGACCGCCGGCAACCAGTTCATGTGGCGCGACCTGGCGCAGCGCAGCGGCGGCCGCCTGGACCTCCTGCGGCTCCTCGACAACAACCTCCTCGATCGCCAGGACCGTTTCAAGCGGTTCGGCCTGCTCAACGACCCCGCGGCGCAGCCGCCGGCGCGCGACGCCACCGGCCGCTGCCTCGTCGACTCCTTCGGTCTCTGTCTCGACCGCGTGGCGGCCCCGGCCGCCTCGCGGGAGACCGAGCAGCGGCTTGGCCGGCCCTCCGGCATCCTCGGGATGCGGGTCTTCGACAACCCCGACTACCGTCCCGGGACTTGGGACCCGGCAGACCCCTGGGATCCGCCGCGGGGCTGCAAGCCGGGCGCGCGGGCGGGCCACGATCCCGCCGAGACGGCGCGCCAGAGCAACCGGGACTGCTACCAGCCGCCCTATCTCGTCGGCTTGAGCTGCGGCTTCTGCCACATCTCCTTCGATCCCGAGCATCCGCCCGCGGACCCGGCGCGGCCGGGCTGGGAGAACCTCTCGCCCGCCCTCGGCAACGTCTACCTGCAGGAAGGTCCCCTCTTCGCCTGGATGCTCGACTTCGGCGCCGACGCCTTCTATACCGCGTACCTCCTCGCCCAGCCGCCGGGCACCAGCGACACCTCGCGCATCGCCACCGACGACCTCGACAACCCCGGCGCCATCAACGCCCTCTTCGACCTCGGGCCGCGTCTCGCCATGGCCCCTGCCGAGCGGATGCCGAACGGCCGCGCGGAGCCGGTGCCCCACGTCCTCAAAGACGGCGCGGATTCCACCAGCTTCCCCCTGGCCGCGCTCCGCGTCTACGTCAACATCGGCATGCTGGGCAACTACTGGCTCGAGCAGCACGACGCCTACCTGCTGCTCGGCGGCACCCCCCGGCCGCAGGAGCCGTTCCGGATCTCGCGGGCGATGCGCACCCCGGGCTACGACGGTAGCTACTCGTGGAACCAGACCGAGGCGCGCCTGGCCGACGTGGTGGCGTTCTTCGAGGCGCAGGAATCTCCCAAGCTGGCGCGGGCGCCGGGCGGGTCGAGCCATCTGAGCTCCGGTGCCGCCGGCCTGGCGCGCGGCAAGGAGGTCTTCGCCGACCACTGCGCCGGCTGCCATTCGAGCAAGCAGCCGCCCCTCGCGCGCGAAAAGGACCCTGTCGATGGGAGCCGGCAGATGCGGCAGCTGGTCGCGCGCGACGACTTCCTGGACGGCAACCTGCTGTCGGACGACCGCCGCTACCCCGCCACCCTGGTGGGGTCGAACCTGACGCGCAGCATGGCCACCAACGCCCTCCAGGGACAGGTGTGGCAGGACTTCTCGTCGCTCACCTACAAGGGCCTCCCCTCCCTCGGGCGGATCGGCCTCCCCGATCCCTTCGAGCAGGGCAAGATCCACGACTTCTGCGCCCCGGCGGGAGGGCGCGGCTACTACCGGACGGCCTCTCTCGTCGGCCTCTGGGCGACCGCCCCTTTCTTCCACAACAACTCGATCGGCCGGCACGTGCCGGACCCCAGCGTCGGCGGACGGTTGCGCGCTTTCGAGGACGCCGCCGAGCAGCTCCTCTGGCCGGAGCGGCGGACCGATCCCGACGGCAGGGTGGGGCCCTACGTCAAGCGCACCGGGGACCGCGTCACCTGGCTGCCGCTGCCCGACGGGCTGCTGGTGCCGGTGCCGCCCCGCTTTCCCATCAAGATGCTGGGCAATCTGCCGCTCCACGGGCTGGCCGAGCGGCTGCCGCGCGGCCTCGCGAAGGAGCTCGTCGAGAAGGCCGGCTCCTCGGACCAGGCGGAGAAGGCGCGCATCATCCGCGAGGTCCTGGGTGACGAGGTCTTGCGGAAGCTGCTCGGCAAGATCCTGCTCGACCTCAACGCGGCGCCCGACTTCGTCGAGAACAAAGGCCACGAGCGGTTCGTGGCGGCGATCGGCAGCGATGGGGACAAGCGGGCCCTGATCGAATTCATGAAGACCTTTTGAAAGGAGTCACGAATGACGGGCAGGAGCAAGAAGGTCATCGTCGTCGTCGGCATACTGGCGGTCGTCGCCCTGCTCTTGTGCTGGTGGTGCGGCCGGCCGGCGCAGGACGAGGCGATGGCGGCCGG
>DATNKQ010000033.1:0-11840 GCA_035603315.1 Thermoanaerobaculia bacterium | reverse complement strand
GTGCGGGGAGATGGCGGCCGACGAACGGTACGCGCCGCTCCTCATCGGCCTGGGCCTGCGCCGCCTCTCGGTGAGCCCACGCGTCGTCCCGGCCATCAAGCTGCGGATCCGCGACCTGTCGGCCGCGCAACTCGCCGAGCTGGCCGAGCAGTGCATGGCCTTCCGCACCGCCGCGGAGGTGCAGCAGCACCTCGAGACCTTCCTGGACGGGGCGCTCTCGCTGCAGAGACCGGCGATTTCGAGATGAACGTCCTTCCACGGGAGTAGCAGCGATGCGGGTGCCCATACGCCGGGTGGAGAAGCCCTGGGGATACGAGCTGATCTTCGCCCACACCGACCGCTATGTGGGGAAAATCCTCCACGTGAACGCCGGCGAGGCCCTCTCCCTCCAATATCATGAGCAGAAGGACGAGACCCTCTACCTCGCCGAGGGCGAGGTAGAGCTGGTGGTGGAGGAGGACGGCAGGCTCGTCTCCACCGTACTGCGGGGCGGCGACTCCTACCGCATCGTCCCGCCGACCCGGCACCGGATGGTCGCCGGCCACGAGGGCTGTGACATCATCGAGGTCTCGACCCCGGAGCTGGACGACGTGGTCCGGCTCGAAGACCGCTATGGCCGCACCTAAAGCTTCTCTCTTCGTCGCTCTTCTCGGCCTCGCGCTGACCGCCGCCTGCAGCGAGGCGCCCCAACCCGTGGCGCCGGCAAAACCGCCCGCCGCACCAGCCCCAAACGCCACCGCGCCAGCCCCAAACGCCACCGCGTCCCCGGCCCCTCCGGCGGCCGCCGCACCTGCCGGCGCGGGCTCGACGGCGGTGGAGAAGGCCTCGCCTCCTCCGCCCGCCCCTCCAGCGCCGGCTCCCACGGCCCCGAAGGAGGCGGCGCTCCCGCGTCCCTCGAGCGTCGTCGTCATCGATTCCGGACAGGACTCCGATCACCGTTCGCAGACCCTGGCGGAGGCCGCGCGGGCCGAGCGGGAGCGCCGCTCCCATGCGGGAGAGCCGGTGGCCGTGATCACCAACAAGACGCTGCCGCACCACGCGCCGGTCCAGCCTTCCACGTCCAAAGCCAAGCCGGCGAGCGCGGCGTCTGCGCAGTCCGCGCCGAAGCCGGCCACCGCCGAGGTGCGCGACGAGGCCTACTGGCGGAAGCGGGGCCTGGCGATCCGGCTTCGCTGGCGCAAAGCGGCGGACGAGATCGGCCCGCTGGAGCAGAGCGTGGCCGAGCTCCGGCGCCACTTCTACTCGGAGGCGGATCCCGCCGTTCGCGATGCCCAGATCAAGCCGGCCTGGGACCATACCCTGGAGTTGTTGCAGGAGACCCGCGAGGAGGCGAACTCGGCGCGCCTGGAGCTCGACGCGTTCCTCGACGAGGGCCGGCGGATCGGCGCCCTCCCGGGCTGGCTGCGGGAAGGCATCGAGCAGGAGCCCACGCCCAAGCCAACGCCGCCGGGCCCTGCGGAAGCGATTGAGCCGCCGGTCTTGAGCCCCCCATGATCTCCGCGGCCGCGGGCCCGCTCCGCCGGGTCTTCATCGAAACCTGGGGCTGTCAGATGAACGAGCTCGACAGCCAGCGCATGCTCGGGCAGCTCATGCAGCAGGGCGTCCTTCCCACCCGCCGGCCCGAAGAGGCCGACCTCATCCTCCTCAACTCCTGCAGCGTGCGGGAGAAAGCGGTCCAGAAAGTCTACTCGCGGATCGGCGAATACCGGCTGTTCAAGCACGAGAGCGGCGGGCCGCTGATCGGCCTCTGCGGCTGCGTCGGCCAGCAGGAGGGGGAAAAGGCCCTGGATCGCGTGCCCGATCTCGATTTCGTGATCGGTCCCGGGAGAGTGGGGGAGCTGGCGCGGGTGGTGGCGGAGCGCCGGGCCGGCCGGCGGGTGGTGGCGACCGGTTTCCCCGCCGATCGCTCCTACGACATCGACGCCGTAGCGCGGAGCGGCGAGTACAAGGGGATGGTGACGATCATCGAGGGCTGCAACAAGAACTGCACCTTCTGCATCGTCCCCCAGACCCGCGGCCCGGAGCAGAGCCGGCCCCTGGCGGACGTGCTGCGGGAGGTCCGTCACCTGCTCGATTTCGGTTTCGTCGAGATCGAGCTCCTTGGCCAGACGGTGAACCATTGGCGGGAGCCCGGGGGAGACCTCGATTTCGCCGACCTGCTGGCGGCGGTGGCCGCCCTGCCCGGTCTGGCGCGGCTGCGCTTCGTCACGTCCTATCCCCGCGATTTCACGCCCCGCATGGTGGAGCAGGTCGCGCGGCACGCGAACATCTGCTCCTACCTCCACCTCCCCGTGCAGTCCGGCGCCGACTCCGTGCTTCGGCGCATGGGCCGCGGGTACACGCGGGACCAATACGTAGATCTGGTCGCCCAGCTCCGGCATGGCCGCCCCGACCTCGCGCTTTCGACCGACGCCATCGTGGGGTTTCCCGGCGAGACCGAGGATGAGTTCGCAGAAACCCTCTCCCTGCTGCGGGAGGTACGCTTCGCCTGCGTCTATGCCTTCACCTATTCGCCCCGCCCCTCCACGGCGGCGCTCCGGCTCCCCGAAGCTATCGGCTCCGAGCTGGCCGCCGAGCGGCTGCAGCGGCTGTTCGAGGTCCAGGAGTCGATCCAGACGGAGATCAACCGGAGCCTCGTGGGACGGGAGCTCGAGGTCCTGGTCACCGGGTGGGGAAAGCAGGCGGGCATGCAGATGGGGCGGTCCTCCTGCAATCGGATCGTTCATTTCCCCGGCGTCGACCGCCCGACTCCCCTCGGCACGATGACGTGGGTGCAAGTCGAGACCGCCTTTCCCCACAGCCTGATCGGCCGCCGGCTGACGTCAGTCGCGGTATAGCCTATTTCGCAATAAGGTCCCAGGCTCCGTTCGGCCTCGCGCAGCGATTGGCAGCGCCTCTCCTTGAATCTCGCAGTACCGAGCCGATGCCGGCGCGCCCCCGAAAGAGCGGAGCGAGGCCGAACGGAGCCCTGACCGACCACGGTTTCCGTCCTTGACCTGTCGCCTCCCGGGCCGCACAATAGCTGAATGAGCGATCCCGGGCAGGAGCTCCGGATGGAGATCAAGGGGCTGATGTTGGACCCCTCTTCCAACGTCCCCATCGTCATCCTCAAAGACACCGAGAGCCAGTACTTCCTCCCCATTTGGATTGGTGTCTTCGAGGCCAACGCGATCGCCCTCCGCATCGAGGGCGTCGAGCCACTGCGCCCGATGACGCACGACCTCTTGCGTTCGACGCTGGAGCAGCTCGGAGCCCGCGTGCAGAAGATCGTGATCTCGGATCTCAAAGAGAACACCTTCTTCGCGCTGATCCACCTCCTGCGCGACGAGAGCTCCATGGCGATCGACGCGCGGCCCAGCGACGCCATCGCCTTGGCGCTGCGGACCGCCGCGCCCATCTTCGTCCTGCGCTCGGTGATGGAGAAGGCCCAGGCGGTCGACCTCGCCACGCAGGCCACCGACGAGGAGAAGCTCAAGAAGTGGCTGGAAGAGATCAGCCCGGAAGACCTCGGCAAGTACACGATGTAGACCCCTCGATCGATCGCACGATCCTTCCGGTAAATGCCTCATTCCCTTGAGCTTGCATCGGATGTCGGCGCGCCGACATCGACTCGACCCGATCGCCTCCTCGCTTGACCCTCTCCCGGCCTTCCCATACACTCCGCGCCGTTCATGATCATCGCCATCGCCAATCAGAAAGGGGGAGTCGGCAAGACGACGACCGCGATCAACTTGGCGGCGGCGCTCGCCAGCAAGGGCAGGAAGACCCTGCTGCTCGACCTGGATCCCCAGGCCAATAGCTCGATGTCGTTCCTCGACGTCCACAAGCTGGACGGCTCGGTCTACGAAGCGCTGACGGAAGAAAACATCTCTCTCCGCTCGATCGTCAAGCCCGCCGACAAGATCCAGAACCTTTTCATCGCCCCCTCGACAATCGCCCTCGCCAAGATCGAGGCCAAGCTGATGGGGGAGTTGGACAGCCACTACCGCCTCAAGGATCAGCTGCAGCAGATCCAGGACGACTACGACTACGTCGTCATCGATACGCCGCCGACCCTCGGCATCATCACGGTCAATGCCCTGGTCGCCGCCACCCATGTGCTCATTCCCATCCAGGCCAGCTACTTCGCGTTGGAAGGGACGGACGACCTTCTGGAGACGATCGACAAGATCAAGATCCGCGCCAATCCGCAGCTCCAGATCCTGGGGGCGCTGATCACGCTCTATGACAAGCGGACGCTGCTCGCCAAGGACATCTACGAGCAGATTCAGCGGGTCTTCGGGATCAAGGTGTTCAAGACCGTCATCACCAAGAGCGTCCGCCTCGAAGAGAGCCCGGCCTACCGGGAGTCGATCTTCACCTTCGCTCCGAGGTCGACAGGAGCCTACGAGTACTACCGGCTGTCGGAGGAGGTCTTGAGCCGTGTCTGACATCTCCAAGAAGCGCGGCTTGCCGATGCAGGTGAAAATGCGCCACGACACCCATTTTGTCGAGGAGCTGACGGCCCGCCACGAGACACCGATCGGCAGAATGATCCCCCTATCCGCCATCGAGCCCGACCCCAATCAGCCGCGGTCGACCATGGGCGACCTCGCCGAGCTGGTGGCCTCGATCCGCGAGAAAGGGGTCCTCGAGCCGATCCTCGTGCGCCCGCGGCCGGGCGTGGGAGAGACTGCCGGTGGGTCCTTTCAGATCATCTCGGGCGAGCGGCGGTACCGCGCCGCCCAGGAGGCCGGCCTCTACGAAGTGCCCGCCATCGAGATGGACGTCACCGAGCAGGAAGCTCTGGAGATCGCCCTCATCGAGAACCTCCAGCGCAAGGACCTGACTCCGTTCGAAGAGGCGGAAGGCTATCGGGCCCTGGCCGAGCGCCACGACTACACGCACGACGACATCGCCGGCGCCGTGGGCAAGTCACGGTCTCTGGTCACCGAGAGCCTGTCGCTCCTGCAGATGCCCGCTCGCGTCCGGGATACCGTTCAGGCTCTGGGGATCGCTTCGAAGTCGCTGCTGCTGGAGGTCCTGAAGTGCCCGCACGAGGGAGAGATGATCGAGCTCCTGGAAGAGGTGGCGCGCCAGGGTCTCAACCGTGACGACCTGCGGCGCCGGCGCCGCAAGGCACCGGGACACAAGGGCCGGCGCAAGCCGTACACCTTCAAGTTCCGGTCGCCGGACAAGACCTACAGCCTGTCGTTGACCTTCCGGCAGAGCGAAGTCGAAAAGAACGACCTCATCCGGGCCCTCGAACAGATCCTCTCGAAGCTGCGCGCCGACGCCAACTGACTCGTCCCGTAGAGGACTGCGAGTCGGCACGTTCCACGCCGCGACAGCCGCGCCCGAGACCTTGAATCGCCCGCCTGTATGCAGTCTGATAAGACACATTATGTGAACCATCTGGCGCGCACGCCCGCATAGCGATTATCGGGCGGCTATTCGAGCTGCCATTCCACCGCGAGGTCCTCATCCTCCTCCAGGCGCAGCTTCACCAGCCTCAGCGGCTCCGCGAGCATCCCGGTCAGCCGCTCACGGATCCAGACGACGAGGTTCTCGCTGGACGGGATCTTCCCTCCGGAGCCGAACTCCGGCAACGCAGCATTCAGGTGCTGGTGATCCAGCGGCTCGAGGATCTGGGCTCCGATCAGGCGGTCCAACTCCGCCAGATCGGCGACGAATCCCGTCGCCGGGTCGATCTCCCCTTCGACGGTGACGAACAGCCGGAAGTTGTGACCGTGCCCGGGCAGGTTGGCGCACTTGCCGAAGCGGGCTCGGTTCTCCTCTTCGGACCATTCCGGGCGCCGGTACAGGTGGCTGGCGCTGAACCGGTAGCGACGCTCCAAGCGGACCCGCATGGCGGCTCCCTTCTCTACGGTTGACGGGAAACGGCGCCGCGCCAGAGCTGCGCGCCGCCGGTGACCTCGACCATGCTGGCCGTGGCGTAGTCGCAGGTCAAGAGGAACTCGACGGCGCGGGCGACGTGGTCGGGATCGCCGATCCGCTTGAGGAGCGTCCTCTCCCGCATGGCCACCAGCTCCTCTTGGCGGGTGCCCAGCGGCGGGAAGACGGGACCGGGAATGACCCCGTTGACCCGGATGCCGGGAGCCAGCGCCTTGGCCAGGGCCTTGACGAGGGGGATCATGGCCGCCTTGGCGACGCTGTGCGCCAGGTAGCCGGTCCACAGCTCCAGGGCGGCGGAATCGCAGATCGCCACGATCGCCCCCTCCCGCCCTGCCCGCTGGCGAGCGAACTCCTGCGCCAGGAGGAACAGCGAGCGCAGGTTGACGGCGAAGACGCGGTCCCAGTCGTCGGCGGTGGTGGCCAAGAAGTCGCGGTTGAGAAAGGAGGCGGCGCTATGGACGAGGCCGTCCAGAGCCTCGCCCGCCGCGGCGCAGGCCGCCAGGAGCGACCGGGGTCCCTCCGCAAGGCTGAGATCGGCCGCGAAACACCCGCCGGCGCGGTCGAGGCTCGCCGCCAGCTCCTCCGCCTGTGAAGCGCTTTGATGGTAGTGCAGCAGGACCCGCGCGCCGAGCCGGTCCAGGCGGCGGCTGATCGCCGCCCCCACCCGATGCGCTCCGCCGGTGACCAGGATCGTCCGCCCGGTCAGAGAGCCGGACGGACTCGTATAATCCGGGACGTGCGGCTGCGTCTCGATCGTTACATCCTCTCCGAGATCGTGGGTCCGCTGGGTCTAGGCTTCTTAGTCTATACCTTCCTCCTCCTGCTCCGGTTCCTCTTCCAGTCGGCCGAGATGATCATCCGCCGCGGGCTGCCGCTGTCGATGGTCGGGCGGCTCCTGCTGCTCACGTTCCCCAACATCGTCGTCCTGACCATTCCGATGTCGCTGCTCTTCGGCATCCTCATCGCGGTGGGACGGTTGTCGTCGGACAGCGAGCTCATCGCCATGCGGTCGAGCGGCATCAGCCTGCTCACCCTCTACCGGCCGGTCCTCCTGCTCTCCGGCTTCTTCACCGTCGTCAACACCCTGCTCATGGTCTATGCCTTGCCTTGGGGCAACCACTCCCTCCAGCAGCTGCGCCTGGACATCCTGACCCAGACGGTCTCCCAGCAGGTCCAGCCGCGCGTGTTCTTTGAGGAATGGGAGAACAAGACGGTCTACGTCTTCGAGGTCCCCCCCGGGAGCGACCGCTGGAAAGGGGTGTTCATCGCCGAGTCGATCCCTTCGACCCAGAACAACATGGTGACGATCGCCGACTGGGGAGAGGTCAAGGTCGACGAAAAAGGCGAGCGGGTCGTGCTCGTCCTCTACAACGCCATTCGCCACAAGGTCGACCTCAGCTCCCCCGCCCGCTACGAGATCAGCCGGCACAAGCGCCTGGATCTCATCCTCGACGACCAGTTCATGAGCACGCAGAAGGCCAAGATCTCGGTCTCCAAGGGGATTCGGGAGCTCACCCTCCCCGAGCTCGAGGACATCCTGCGCGACCCGTCGGCTCCCGGCGAGCAGAAGAACCTCGCGCGGATCGAGATCCACAAGAAGTTCTCGATCCCGTTCGCCTGTCTGGTCTTCGGCCTTTTCGCGCTCCCTCTCGGTTTCAACAACCGCCGCGGCGGCAAGGCGTCGGGATTCGCCCTCTCGATCGGCGTCCTCCTCCTCTACTATATTTTGCTCAACAACGGCGAGGAGGCCGCCCACCTCGGCCGGATACCCGCCTGGCTCGCGATGTGGGGACCGAACCTGCTGTTCGCGGCGGGCGGCATGTTCCTGCTGATGCGCCGCAACCGGGACAAGGGCCTCCTGCTGACGCGGGTGGACCGCTGGGTGCGGGAGGACCTCTGGGGGGGCCTTCTCTTCCTCCGGGGCTTGCGCCGGCAGCGCCGGAAGGAGCGCTGGATCCGGCGCCAGCAGGCCCCCGGCCTGGTGCTGCGGGTGCCGAGGCCGCGCATCCTCTTCCCCAACATCATGGATCGCTACGTGGTGCGGATGTTCGGCATGGTCTTCAGCATGGTGGTCGTCTCCGGCATCATCCTCTACGTCCTCGCCGATCTTTCCGAGAACATCGACCACATCCTCAAGAACAAGGTCCCGACGGGGATCATCGTCGAGCTCTACAAGTACATGGCGCTGCAGATTTTCTACGACATCTCGCCGGTGATGGTGCTGGTCACGACCCTCCTGACCTTCAGCCTGCTGTCGCGCACCAACGAGGTCACCGCCTGCAAGGCGCTGGGGATGAGCGTCTACCGGCTGGCCGTCCCCGCCATCGCGACGGCCCTCCTCATCGCCGTCTTCTGCGGTTTCCTGGAGTCCGAGGTGCTGCCGGCGTCGAACGAGCGGGTGGCGCAGATCCAGGACCGCATCAAGGGGCGCCAGACTCCCCGCACCTACCGGCGGGCGGATCACCAGTGGTTGTTCGGGCAGGGGCGCTACATCTACAACTACCTGCGCTACGACGAGCGCGAGCAGAGCCTCCAGCGCTTGCAGGTCTTCGACTTCGATCCCAACCACCGCCTCGTCCGGCGTCTGATCGCCGAGTCCGCGCGCTACATCGGCGACGCCTGGGTCTTCAGCAACGGGTGGGCGCGCTCCTTCAACGGCGTCGAGGTCACCGACTACGAGAAGTTCCCGGACGCCCGCGTCGTCCGCTACCCCGAAACTCCCAGCTATTTCAGCTCCGAGATCAAACCCCCGCAGCAGATGCGGTATGGCGAGCTCAAAGACTACATCCGCGAGCTGGTCGAGAGCGGCCAGTCGGTGCCCGAGTACGAGGTTCAGCTCTACAGCAAGATCGCCTTTCCGGTGATCTCGTTCATCATGGCGGTCGTGGCCCTACCCTTCGCCTTCCGCATGGGCCGGCAGGGCGCGCTCTACGGCATCGGGCTGTCTCTCGTGCTGGGCATCTTTTTCATCGGCGTCTTCGCCTTCTTCACCAAGCTGGGCGAAGCCGGCGCTCTGCCTCCCGCGGTGGCGGTGTGGAGCCCCGGCGCCGTCTTCGGCATCCTATCGGTCTATCTGTTCCTGACCGTCCGCACCTGACGCCGGGTGGAGCCCGGCTATAAGGAGTATTCGAAGCGCAGCTGGTCGTCGCTGCGAGCCCGCCGCAGGTAGGCGTCGATCTCCTGCAGGAGGTGGGAGCTGACGTCCGCCATCTGGACTGCCTGCTGAAAGACGATGAGGGCGGCGATCGCCTCCCGATGCAGGTCCCGCGAACGGAAGATGGGGAGCGTTTCGGCCGCCAGGCGGCGCATCTCCGCCGCATGTCCGAGGCCTGCGTAGAGGCGCGCGAGATCGAGCGAGACGAGCGCGGCGTCGAAGCCGATCTCCTGCGCCACGAAGCCCCGGCGCGCCTCGATGAGGAGCGCCTCGGCCTCTTCGCGGTGACCCAGGGCCAGCCGGATCTTGCCCTCCAGCCAGCGGAGCCGCAAGGTCAGGAGCTCGCCCCCAAGCTCGCGGAACTCCGGCAGGGAGGCCTTGAGAAGGAGCCATGCCTCCTGCTGCCGGCCGCCTTCCGCAAGATAGAGCATCATGCTGTGCTTGGCGGAGAGGGCGAGCCCGCGCTCGCGGCGAGGATCGAGGAGCCCGAGACCCTTGCGCAGCCAGAGGACTGCCGCCGCGAAGTCGTTGGCGACGCCGTGGATCCTCCCTTTGTGCACGAACGCGCGCCCCAAGAGGTGAAGGTCGCGGTGCTGCCGGTAGACCGCGATGACTTTGTCCAGCAGGCGGTGCGCCTCGGCCGTGCGCCGCTGATCTCGGCGCAGCGAAGCCTGGAGCTCCCCGAGCCTCGCCGCTTCGAGCGCGTCTCCCGTCCCCACCGCAAGAAAGGCCTCCGCCAGCGCGAACGCCTCGTCGGCGCCGCGCAGGTCGGAGGTGGTGCGCCGCACCTCCCCCACCGCGGCCCAGGCTCGCGCCCGCAGGTCGCTGACCAGCTGGCTGCCGTAGTAGGACTCGTCCAGCTCCTCGGCCACCATCAAGGCGAGGTCGGACGTCTCTTCCGCTCCCGCCGTTTCGGCGTACAGGAGCTCATGGCAGTCGTCGATGAGCAGCTCGCACAGGGACCAGGAACGGAAGCCGTCGCGCGAGCGGATGGCCGCCCTTCTCTCCCCGGCGGGGAGCGCGGACAGGCGACCAGCGAGCGGCCGCGAAGCCTCGCGCTCGCGGCAGAGAGCTGACACTCGGGCCGCCAGGTCGAGGGCATGACCCTCGAAGGCCCGCGAGTAGTCGGCCCGAGCCGCCGGCAGGAGCTGCCGCGCGGTGCTCTTCAGCCGGTTCGCCGGCCGCAGCCTGGCGGTGTCCTCGGGGGCGAACTCAGGGAGCCCGCCGAGCTCATCCCGGTCCAGACGCTGGACGGTCATGTCTCCACTCCTCCTCAAACACTTCTAGTGCGACAGAGCGGCAGAAGGGCTCCGGTAGCTTCTTTCGAAGACACGGGCCCTGCACAGATCATTTCAGCATTCCCTTCCGGCAAGAAAAAGCCGCATTGGCGAACATGCTGTCAGGCGCAGTCCCAGCGGGGCCAGAAGAAGTGACGTCTTCCGACCACCGGGGCGAACGGCGCGAGCGCTGCTGAAAGGGGGTTGGGTTAGCGGGACCGCGAAGAGCGGGCGAACTGCAGCTCGTGATTATTGCGCGCCCGCTTCAGGAACTCGGCGACGTCGCGGACGAGACCGACGCCGGCCTGCTCCATCTCCGCCGCCTCGCGGAAGACCAGCCAGGCGGCGAGGGCTTCGCGGTGGACGTGGAGCGATTGGAAGATGGCGAGCATCTCCTGCGCCAACCGGCGCGTCTCGCCGGTCCGGCCCTGCAGGATGTAGACGTTGGCGAGGTCGAGGGAAGCCTGAGCGGCGTCATAGGCGAGGCCCAAGGCGACGAAAGACTCGCGCACCTCGCGGAAGGCGACCTCCGCCTGCCCGATGCGTCCCAGGCCCATCGCCACCGAGCCCTCCAACCACCGCAAACGCACCAGGTTCATGCGGTCGCCGGCCTGCAGGTACAGGGGGCGGGTGTGGAAGAGCAGTGCGAACGCCTCGCGGTGACGGCCGGTCTGGTTGAGGGCCAGGATCAGGTTGTGCCTCGCCGCCAGGAACATCCTCGGCTCCTCCTGGGGGTCCAGGAGGTCGAGGGCGCGCCGGAGCAGCAGCATCTCGGTCTCGAGGTCGCCGAGCTCGTCGCAGACCATCGACTTCTGCGCCAGGGTCCTCCCCAGCAGGTGCCAGTGCCCGAGCCGACGGTAGGTGGCTTCGACCCGGTCGAGGAGACGGAAGGCCTCCGCGTAGCGCCCCTGGTCGCGCCGCAGGGAGGCCAGGAGGTCGAAGACGCGCGCTCGATCGAGCATGCCGCCGCGCCCATCGTCGCGCAGCAGCGACTCGGCGGTGGCGAAGGCCCGCTCGGAGCCCTCGAGGTCAGAGCTGATCCGTAGCGCGTTTCCGAGCTGCGCCCAGGCGCGAGCCCGCAGGTTTACCGCCGCCGCCTCCGCAGCTTCTGGAGCGGCCTCGCGCGCCCCGAGGCGATCGGCGACCGCGACGCCGAGCCGCGCGATGTCGATGGCGTGGGCAGGGTCCTGGAATCCGGCCTCGTGGCTCCTCGCCAGCAGATGCTCGCACATCGTCCGGGTGAGGAACCGGACGCTGTTGGCCACCATCAGGTGCTGCCGCGCGGCGGGGTGGCGCATCAGCTCGTCGAACAGCTCGCGCGCCTGCGCCCCCTCCCGGGCGATCAGCGACTCCTTCTGCTCGATCCGCCGAAAGACCCGGTCGATCACCTCGTCATAGGCATCTTCGACGGGCTTCGAGATCTGCGGCGAAGCCTGAGGCACTTCGGCGGCGAGCCGCGAGTCCTCGCCCTGGCCGAAGTCCCAGAGGGTGGCGGTCGTCTCCTGGCAGACCTC
>DATNKQ010000028.1:0-7412 GCA_035603315.1 Thermoanaerobaculia bacterium | reverse complement strand
GTGGCGGCGTGAGCTATGCATGTGGAAAACATCCCCTCTTCCCCCGGACCCCCATCACCCTGGCCGGCGATCTGCCGGAGTATGGAAGGCTGCCGCCCCCACCCACCACCCGGCACCCTCCCACACCCCTTGGAAAACGCTGCGCGTTTTCCACAGCCCACCGGCCACGACGACGGCGGAGGGAGGGAGATCGCACAAACCCTAAACTGTCCACCGAAACGGGGCAGGTCCAGGCCGCTAAATCGGGCCGAAGTTCGCTAAATCGGACCGACGGACGCTTCGTTGGCGGAACGGCCGCTAAATCGGCCGTGCGGTGGTTCCGGCGCCGCCATCATGGCTTCAGGAGCTCCATCTCCGTTTCAGGGCGCTTTTTACGGTTTAAAACCCGCCGTCTCCGATACGGCGAGCTTTTAACGGAGATGGGAGGCTTTAAACGGAGATGGCGAGCTTTAAACGGAGACGGGAGGTTTTAAACGGAGACGGCGAGCTTTAAACCGATACGGCGAGCTTTAAACGGAGACGGCGGGTTTTAAACGGAGACGGGAGGTTTTAAACCGATACGGGAGGTTTAAAACGGAGACGGCGGCTTTTTTCGAGTCCTCAAAACCCGCGCCGCGAGAGCTGGAGGCCGCTGTCGTCGTAGCCTTCCGTCCAACTTCTGCCAGAATCGTCCGCGCGAGAGGACGTTCCTGCACCAACCAATCCAGCGGGGCCGGCAGAGCCAGCTTGCCAACGCCTTACGGCGCCGGCAGCTGGAAGTGGGGGTTCTCGATGATCCCGAAGAGGTTTCCGAAGGGGTCTTCGACCGTGGCCACCCGGATGCCGCCGCCGACGTCCTGAACACCGCGATGGGCGAGGGCCCCGAGTTCGAGGAGCCGCGCATAGGCGTCGTCGGCGTTCTCGACGCCCCAGTAGGCGAGCGTCCCGCCTGGCCCCGGAGAGCCGCCTTCCGGGTTGGGATCGAGCCCCAGCTCGTAGCCGGCGACGTTGTAACCGACGTAGAAGGGCTGATCGAAGTACGGCTCGACGCCGAGCACAGAGCTGTACCAGGCCTTCGCCCGCTCGAGGTCGGAAACGTGGTAGATCGCCGTGCGCAGACCGAGAAACGGGCTCGTGGTCGTCATAGGTCTCCGGGGTGTTTGACGGCGTACTCCGCGACCCGCGCCTTGACCAGCTTCCGCACCAGCGCTGCAGGCAAGGGCCTGTCGGCAGGAAAGCGGATCGTGCCCTTGCTGGTGTCGTAGCCCTTGAGCTCGTCCTCGCAGGACTTGATGGGAAAAGCGCCGGGGTAGAAGGCGCAGTGGTTCGCGGCGGCGCCAAAGGCCACCAGCATTCTTCCGTGAAGCCGGAAGGCGGGGATCTGGTAGCTGATGCACTCTTCGGCGTCGGGCACCGCGGAATGGATGGCCTTGCGAAGCTTCTGGAGAGCAGCCCTCTTCTTCTCGTCGCTCACGAGTGCGAGGTACTCGTCGATGGTTTCGGTCTTCCCCAACATGGCGCTCACTCCAAGGTAAATTCCTGATAACGCTCGGGTGCGTATCGATGGGCGAGCAAACCTGTGGCCTTCTCGACGTCGATGGCCTGCACCAGCACTCCTTCCTGCCCATAGGGTAAGTACGCCTGGCACTCGCCGGACGGGGCGATGAGACTCGTCGCCGATTCCTGGAAGCGCAACGCGTAGTTGACGCTGGCAAAGTAGATCGTGTTCTCCCGGCTGCGCATCATCATCGCCTTCTCGTAGTACGGCCCGCTGGCCGCGCCCCACTCCGTCAGCCGGACGCCTTCCCGATCGCTCCCCGCGTGGTGGGGATGAAAGACGATCTTGGCGCCCCGCACCGCTGCCCATCGCACCGTCTCGGGATAGCGCCAGCCCTCGTGGCAGATCGCCACTCCGAACTTGACGCCGTCGATCTCGAAGAGCCGCCGGGTATCTCCGGGCACGTAGAACCGATCTTCGCTCGGGTCCAACTGGTTCTTGGTCTGGTATCCCTGAAGCTGGCCCTTGGCGTCGATGACGACGGCGACGATCTGCAGGCCTGACTCCGTGAGCCGTTCCATCCCGAGGATCGTGGCCACCGCGTACGTCCGCGCCCACTGTGAAACGGCCTGGAGCACCCGTTCCTGCTGTGTCTCATCAAACGGCAAGGCTTCGAAATCCTGTCCCCGCAGGCCCGGAAGATAGGCCTCCGGGAAACAGACGACCTCCGCGCTCTGGGCTGCAGCTTCGGAGAGGCACTGCCTGATCCTGTCCAGGCCATCCTCAAGAGATGAGGCGATACGAGGCGACGCCAGGCCGATGATCATGGACGATCTCCGTCGCGAGTGGGCTCGACGAAGATACCATCCCTGACCTTCTCCGCTTCCGGCTCCTAACCCGCGGCCCGGCGGCACTCGGCGATGAACTCGGACGGCGTTCTCTGCCGCCAGCGGCCATCGATCGCCCGAGTTACGCCCTCTACCCTTTCACCTAATCTCCGACCGGGCGGAACGATCAAGAAGTAGGGGTAGGCGGTGCCGCCGAAGTCCCTCTCGAGCTGCCTCTCCGCCGATCCCTTCTCAGGGTTGATCCGCACCTTGACGACCGTCTGTAGATAGGACTGGACCGCGGAGTCGCTGAGCAGCCCACGGTCGAGCTTCTTGCAGTAGGGGCACCAATCGGTGCGGAAGTAGACCGCCATCGCCCGGTGGTCGCTCGTCGCTTCGCTGACCGCCTGCCGGTAACCGTCCGCTCCTTCGTACCAGAGGTCGCGGGAGCGGACGGGCGCCGAGGCCTCCTCGTGCGACATCGCCGGAGCGGGTCGAAGTGTAAGTTCGGCGCTCGGCGCAGCGGGCGCCGGAGGGTCCACCGGAGCGGAAGCGGCAGTCGATGGCGGCGCGGCAGGAGGCGAGGTGGGCGCGTCCACCGGAGCGGAAGAAACGGTCGCCGGCGGCGCGGCGGAAGGGGAGGCCGGCGCCCACACGCGGTGCGCCGCCACACCGGCGAGTGCCAACACGACCAGCGTCAGGGAGATCGCGCCGGGGCTCGCGCCGCCGACGGCGCCTTCGAAGCTCGCTGCTGGATATTTCATCGCAGATTCCTCCTCAACGGCGAGTGACGAAATGCCGGGAAACATTTCGGGCTCGCAGCAAGCTGGATGCAGCAGAGCCCCCAGGCGACGGATGTCCGCGGAGTGGCGAAGGGCGGCCTTACCGGTTGCGACCCTCGTCCGCGGCGGCTCTGTCGGCCGCCCAGGCCTTGTCCAATCCCATTTCGTGGGCTTTGGCGACGTTGACCTGGCCGTCCGCGTTGTAGATCCCAGTATCAGTGAGGCGGCGTTGGCTCTCCGCGGGAAGCGTGAAGAAGCGGGTATCGTTCGGCCCACTAGGGACGAAGTCGTCATTTTCCGAGATGGCTTCGAAGTCCTTGAAGGCCTTGCGCACGCCGTTGACTATGTAATCGAACTCGACGGCCTCGGTGGAGCGGACGACGATCCGGTCGAGCGACTTCTTGATCACCGCGATGGTCGCCAGCTTGCCAACCGGTGTGACGACGACGGTCAGCCCGCGCTCGTCGGACACCATCCGGAAGCTCTCGGGGACTTCGATCGTCGCCGTGCCCCGGACGGTCCGCGACGTGCCGCGGAAGTAGGTTCCAGCCTCCGCCTCCGGGGTCGCTCACCTCATAGATGTTGATGTTCGCATCAGAAAAAGTTCAACCCTACTAAGAACATTCCTAGCCCAGTGAAGTAGTTGGAGCAGCCCCGAAAGTCCGCGGGCTGGAAAAGCCACATCCCCGTGCGGCCGCGGAAATGCCCCCAGAGAAGGCCGCCGTAATACATTTCGTTCTGAGAATAGGCCGGATAGAGGGCTCTCACCTGATTGTGAAACTGCGTCATATCGACGGTTTGTGGAGCTGACCAGATTCCGGACGAAAGTGATGTCGTCGTCTGCCATCTCAGGTTCGGGTCGAATTGGGCGAACACACGGAGCCAGTCGTTGTGTGAGGGATCCCATACGATGCTGCCGCCGCCGTAATCCAAATTTTGGACATTGCCGCCATACATACCCAGTAGTGGATCGTTACCAACGGGCGGCTGCCCATCATAGTCGAAGACCATAGCGCCAGAGTGATTCACCCACTGACAAGAAGTACCTCGTGCGCCGCCGTTCAGGCAAACTTGCGTGCCACCACCGAGCCCGAAAGGGTTGGCAGAGGAGTATCGGAACCGAAACGTGTAGGTATCAAGCGCATTTTGCGTCCGATGGATATAGTTGAAATGAAGATAGAAAGTACCCTGTGGCCCATAATCAGTGCTGGGGTCATAAGTTAGAGAGAGTTGTGGGATGCCGAACGTTGCACAGACATCGCCATACAGTGGGTAAATCAGCGGCTGCCAACGGTATCCTGCTGGCTTAGGATCCCAATCGAATGGTATCCAGTTTACCCCATCGTCAGAGAATGCCCAGAAGATGTGACCCTTCCGGATATCAGCATTGCCTCCGGAGAAGGCCATGTAGTATCGGCTACCGACCTTTGCGATCGCTGGACTCGCCAGCGGTTGGTAAGGGGCGAAGTTCTGGTTCGGACAAGAAAAGTCAGCATATCGACCCACCAAGGTCGGGCAGGAACCAGCGGCAGGCAGTTGCCAGCCGCCGTTGTACTTGGCTAAGAAGATGGAGTCCAAACCCACATTGGCGGTACAGGGGTTGGCTTGGCCGCCCTGTGCTAGGAATCCTAAGTTGCCATCGGGGAACAAGAGAGCCTCTGGATCGTACCAAGTTGCCGAGCATTTTCCAGGTAGGTCCAGGACGTCAGTGGCTAGGTTGCCGGCGTGCCAGGTCGGCTGCGCATGGAGAGAGCTCGCGAGGAGCAGGGTGATGGCGAGGAAGAACCGTGTCTTAGACATGATTGAGCTCCGTTCGTAGAGTTGAGTAGTTAATGTCGACAGTTCCTGCGACGCCAGCTCGGTTAGCGAGGCGGCCTACCGATTGTTGCTTCGACCTCGAGGCCGAATTCAGCCCGGTCTCGCCGAAAAGAGCGGCGCACCACGACGAACGTGTTACCCGATGTCGCGAAAGAGAGGTTCGCGCTGTAGGTCTGCGCTGAGAGGACTGCGCGGATAGAAGGCGGCGAATGTCATCGCCTGGAAGGATTCTATCATGAGCCTCCCTCGGAATGAAGGTCCGGATCTCAGGTTGACATCCGGCAGGAGATGGGAGGCGAATCCGACGAAGGGTAATAATGTAGCCAGTCACAACACCCTCTATAATATGTAGTGCTGAAAAACCGTAAAACGTGACAGTGAGATCCGATGGCCGTTGAGGACCTTCCCTTGAGGTCTCTTGCAATGAGTCTCGGGAAGTGCCGCGGGCCTGTTCTGGCGATTTCGGCAGGCGGGGACGCCGGCGATCTTACGGAGAAACCGAATTACGCGTCGCGACGAAAAGGCCTCCGTGCAGCGAAAATTATGGGTTGGCCGCCAGCGCCGCCGTCGCCCGGTCCACCTGCTGTGCGTAGCTGTCGATCGCCCGCGCCGCGGCGGCGATCTGTTCGGCGGCTTCGGGCCAATCGCGCCGGTCGATCGCCTCGCGCACGCCCGGGAAGGTCATCATGCGTCCGCTGGAGGAGATGGGCCCGTAGAGGAGATGCCGATACCAGGGGCGGCGCGGCAGGCCTGCGGGCCGGGTGAGAGAGCGCTCCGCCCGCAGCAGGGTTTCGGCGAGCTCTTGCCGCGCGCCGGCGGGCAGCGCAAAGCTCACGGCGGCGGCCCGGGTCATCGCCGCGGCGTAGGCGCGGGCGCTGGCGGCCAAGCGGGCTGCGGCTTTCTGCAGCGGGGCGAGGTCGAGGGCGGGGATCGGCTCCCGCGGCTTGGGGGCGAGCAAGGGGTGGAGCGGGTCGTCGGCCAGCTCGTAGGTCTTGTCGCCGATGCGGAGGTTCGTCTCGACGGCTTCCTCGCGCATCGCGTCGGTCTTCCGCCCGACCTCCTGGACGGCCTTGCCGAGCGCCTCGGCGAAGGGCACGAAGTCGAGCGGCAGGACGTCGGCGTCCGCCAGCCGCAGCATGATGCGGCCTCCCGTCTCGGCCAGGGCGACGCCGTAGCGGAAGCCCGGATCGACGAAGCGGGTGAAGTGATCGAACGAGTCGTAGATCGAGTGGTACTGCCCGTACTCCTCCTCGCCGCCGTAGGAGATGTCGAGCACGGGAACCCCCAGGAAAGCGAGGAACGGGGTGTAGTCGATGGCGGGGCCGAGCGGCTTGAGCGCCAGCCGCTTGTCTTCGCGGGCCAGCCGCTGCTCCTCGGGAGACCCCCAGACGATGTCGCCGGCGCGCGCCCGGGCGGCCACGCTCACCCCTTTCTCGGGATCGATGACGTCGCGGCAGACCTGGTCGACGAGGGTCGCCAGCGGCGAGACGCCGGCGATCCACACGTAGCCGCGGGCGTTGCTGTCGGAGTTGACGTAGGCGGCGAGATGCTCGGCGAGCTCGGCGGCATGGGTCTCCGCCCATTCGACGGACCCCATAAGCCCCGGCTCCTCGCCGTCCCAGGCGGCATAGAGAATCGTCCGCTTCGGCCGCCACCCCGAGCGCGCCAGCTCGCCCACCGCCTTGGCTTCGGCCAGCAGGGCGACCATGGCGGAGACGGGGTCCTCGGCGCCGTTGACCCAGGCGTCGTGGTGATTGCCGCGCAGGACCCACTCGCCCGGGCGTTCGGCGCCGGGCAGGCGGGCGATCACGTCGTAGGCCGGCACCAGCCGCCAGTCGAAGGCGAGCGCGAGGTGCACCCGCGCCGGCCCGGGGCCCAGGTGATAGGTGAGGGGGAGCGCGCCGCGCCACTCCTCCGGCGCCACCGGCCCTCCCAGCGCGCGCAGCAGGGGGAGCGCATCTCCCCAGGAGATCGGCAGGACGGGGATGCGGGGGATCGTCTTGACGTCCGCGAGCGCCAGGCGCTTGGCCTCCGGCACCGCCCCCACGAAGGGGGTGAGCGGATCGCCCGCGTAGAGGCTGTCGTCGGTGACCGCTCCCCGCTGCACCCCTTGCTCGGGGCGGAAGCCGCCGGCCGGGTAGGGGTCGCCCTGGTAGTAGCCGTCCTCGCGCGGGTCGGTGAAGAGGATGCAGCCCACGGCCCCGTGCTCGGCGGCCAGCTTGGGCTTGAGGCCGCGCCAGGATCGACCGTAGCGCGCCAGCACGATCTTGCCCTGGACGGCGATGCCGCGGCGCTCGAGCTCGGCGTAGTCGTCCGTCACCCCGAAGTTGACGTAGACGAGGTCGCCGGTGACGTCGCCGTCGGGCGAGTAGGCGTTATAGGTCGCCAGCTGCTCGGCGGTCTGGCCCGAGGTGCGGTCCCCGGCGACCGGCGGCTCGGCGAGGGCGGCGGTGAAGCGGGTGGGGGCGAGCATCTCCAGGCGCCGCAGCCGGGGAGTGGGGAAGAGGA
>DATNKQ010000021.1:0-4462 GCA_035603315.1 Thermoanaerobaculia bacterium | reverse complement strand
CGGAGCCGCTTCGGCTCCGGACGCGACGACAGCGCTCCCTTCGACCGTCGCCTGCCGGCGCTCGCTCTCGCTCCACGGCATCAGGTCGGCGAGATGCCGTTCCGGATCGGCGGCCACCGCTTCGAGGAGGCCCACGTAGCGGTCGCGCCAGCGGCCGATCGTGGCGCGGTCGAAGAGCGCCCGGTTGTAGCCCAAGCTGCCGGCCAGCTCGCCGTCCTGCTCCCACAGCCGGAGGGCGAGGGAGAAGCTCGCGCGCACGTCCTCGGCGTCGCCGGCGCGGACGGGCTCCAGGGTGAGGCCGGGCAGGTCGACCCGCGGGATGGGATGGTTCTGCAGCGAGAAGAGCACTTCGACCAGCGGGTAGGTCCCGAGCGAGCGCTCCGGGCGCAGGGCCTCGACGAGGGTGGCGAACGGCAGGTCCTGGTGGTCGTAGGCGCCGAGGGTCGCCTCCCGCACCTGCTGCAGCAGCTCGGAGAAGGTGCGCTCGCCGGCGGCATCGGCGCGCAGCACCAGGGTGTTGACGAAGAAGCCGATCAGGCCCTCAATCTCGGCACGGTTGCGGTTCGCCACCGGCGCGCCGACGGCGACGTCCTGCTGCCCGGTGTGGCCGGCGAGGAGAGCCTGGAAGGCCGCCAGGAGCGTCATGAACAGGCTCGCCCCCTGGCGGCGGCTGAGCACCTGGAGCGCCGCCGTCGTCGCCGCGGGGAGGGACAAGAGCTCCTCGGCGGCGCGGAAGTCGCCGTCCGCGACGGGCCGGCGGGGCCGGCGGTCGGCGGGCAGGCGCAGCGGGGCGCAGCCGGCGAGCTGCCCCGTCCAGTAGCCGAGCTGCGCCGCCAGGACCTCGCCCGAGAGCCAGCCGCGCTGCCAACGGGCGAAGTCGGCGTACTGGACCGGCAAAGCGGGCAGCGGCGACGCCTCGCCGCGGGAGAAGGCGCGGTAGAGCGCCGCCAGCTCGCGGATCAGCACCCCGGTCGACCAACCGTCGGAGACGATGTGGTGCATGGCGATGAGGAGGACGTGATCGTCCTTGCCGAGGATCGCCAGCGCGGCGCGGAAGAGCGGGCCAGCGGCCAAATCAAAGGGACGCAGGGCCTCCTGCGCGACGAGCCGCCGCGCCTCGCCTTCCGCGGCGGCGGCGGGGAGAGCGGAGAGAGCGATCCGCGCGAATTCCACGGGCGCGGGCGGATGGATCACCTGCACCGGCCGGCCGGAGGGCGCCGCGAAGGTGGTGCGCAGCGCCTCGTGCCGCCGCACCACCTCCGACAGGCTGGCGGCCAGCGCCGGGACGTCGAGGCCGCCGCGCAGGCGGACGGCGAGGGGGATGTTGTAGAGCGGGTTGCCCGGCTCCAGCCGGTCGACGAACCAGAGGCGCTCCTGGGCGAAGGAGAGCGGCGCCTCGCCCGTCTCGACGTCCCGCCGCGCGGCCACCAGCGGCGGCGCCGGGCTCCCTTGCGCCTCGCGGCGGGCCTGCCGTACGGCATCGGCCAGGCGCGCCACCGTCGGCGCCTCGAAGATCCGGCGGACGGGCAGCTCGATGGCGAACGCCGAGCGCAGGCGCGAGGCGAGCTGGGTAGCGAGAAGCGAGTGGCCGCCCAGGGCGAAGAAGTCGTCCTCCGCCCCCACGCTCTCGACCGCCAGGAGCTCCGACCAGGCGCCGGCGATCAGCTCCTCGACGGGATCGCGCGGCGCCACGAAGGCGCCCGCGCCTACGGTCCCCCGCTCCGGCGCCGGCAGCGCCTGGCGGTCCACCTTGCCGCTGGGGCCGAGCGGCAGCGCCGCCAGCGCCACGTAGGCTCCTGGCACCATGTACTCCGGCAGCTTCGTCCGCAGGTGCTCGCGCAGCTCGGCGGCCGCGAGCGGCTCGCCCGCCGGCACCAGCCAGGCCACGAGCTGGCGCTCCGCCCCCTCGCCGCGCACCCCCGCCACCGCCTGGGAGACGCCCGGATGCGCCGCCAGCGCCGCCTCGATCTCCCCCAGCTCGATGCGGAACCCCCGCACCTTGACCTGGAAGTCGGCGCGGCCGAGGAACTCGATGCGTCCGCCCGGCCGCCAGCGCGCCAGGTCGCCGGTGCGGTAGAGGCGGGCGCCTTCCTCCCCGGCCGCGGCGAAGGGGTCGGGCCGGAAGCTCTCCGCCGTCCGCTCGGGCGCCCCGAGGTAGCCGCGGGCCAGCCCCTGGCCGCCGATCCACAGCTCGCCCGCCACCCCCGCCGGCACCGGCTCCATTCGCCGGTCCAGGATCAGCAGCTGGGTGTTGGCGATCGGACCGCCGACGGCGATCAATCCCGCCGCCGCCTCCGCCGGCTCCACCCGCCGCGCCGCCGACCAGATCGTCGTCTCCGTCGGACCGTACAGGTTCCACAGCGCACCCACCCGCGGCAGCAGCCGCGCCGCCAGGTCGGCCGGCAGCGCCTCGCCGCCGCAGAGCGCCGAGAGCCGGCCGTCCCCCTCCCAGCCGGCGTCCAGCAGCATTCGCCAGGTGGCCGGCGTCCCCTGCATCGCCGTCGCCCCCGAAGCGACCAGCCGCCGCTTGAGCAGCTCCCCGTCCGCCGCCTCCTCCCGGCTCGTCAGCTCCACCCGCCCTCCCACCGCCAGCGGCAGCAGCAGCTCGAGGCCGGCGATGTCGAACGACAGCGTCGTCACCGCCAGCAGCGCGTCGCCCGCCGCCAGACCCGGCGCCTCCCGCATCGACAGCAGGAAATTGGCGAGCGCCCCGTGCGTCACCTGCCCCCCCTTGGGCCGCCCCGTCGAGCCGGAGGTGAAGAGGACGTAGGCGAGGCCGTCGACCGGCGGCTCCACTCCTGGCTCCGCCTCCGAGCGGAAGGCCTCCTCCCACGTCCCCGCGATCTCCAGCACCGCCGCGTCCAGCTCCGGCAGCGCGCTCCGCTGACTCTCCTCCGTGATCACGACGGCCGGCCGCGCCGCCGCGAGGATCAGCGCCAGCCGCTCCCGCGGGTGCGAGGGATCGAGCGGCACGTAGGCCCCGCCCGACTTGAGCGCTCCCAGGACGGCGGCGACCATCGCTGGCGAGCGCCCCAGCGCGATGCCTACCCGCGCCTCCGGCCCCACGCCCAGCGACCGCAGTCGCCGCGCCACGTCCGAAGCCCAGCGGTCGAGCTGCCCGTAGGTCACCTGCTCGCCGCCACCGCCGAAGGCAATGGCCACAGCCTCCGGCGTGCGCCGCGCCTGGCGCTCGAAGAGCCCGTGCGCCGACACCTTCGGCAGCTCGACGTAATGGCCCTTGCCGGCGGCCAGCAGCTCCCGCCGTTCCGCCGCTCCGAGCAACGGCAGCTCTCCGACCGGCCGCCCGGGCTCCATCGCCGCCGCCGCCAGCAGGTTCCCGAAGTGCTCCCACAGCCGCCGCGCCGTCGATTCGTCGAAGAGGTCGCTGGCGATCTCGAGGAAGCCGGCGAGGCCGCCGTCGGTCTCCATCAGGGAGACCGTGAGATCGAACTTGGATGTGCCGCTCTCGAGCTCGATCGGCGAGAGCGTCAGGCCCGGCAGCTCCAGGCGGCCGAGCGGGGCGTTCTGCAGCACCAGGAGCACCTGGAAGAGCGGCGACCGCGAGAGGTCGCGCTGCGGCTCCAGGCGCTCGACCAGCCTCTCGAACGGCAGCTCCTGGTGGGCGAAGGCGGTCAGCGCCGCCGGCCGCACGCGGCCGAGGAGGTCGCCGAAGCCCGGCTCGCCGTCGACCCGCGCCCGCAGCGCCAGGGTGTTGACGAAGAAGCCGATCAGGTCCTCGATCTCGCGCCGCGTGCGGTTCGCCACCGGCGAGCCGACGAGGAAGTCCTCCTGGCCGCTGTAACGCTGGAGGAGAGCCTGGAAGCCGGCCAGGAGGACCATGAAGAGGGTGGCCCCATGGCGGCGGCCGAGGGCCTGCAGCTCCCGGACTTGGGAGGCGGGTAGGGCCACCCGCAGATGGCGGCCGCGGGTCGACTGCCGGGGAGGGCGCGGGCGGTCGGTCGGCAGGTCGAGCACCAGCGGCGCCCCTTCGAGCTCGCGCTGCCAGTGCGAGAGCTCCGCCTCCAGCGCCTCGCCGCGGAGCCAGCCGCGCTGCCAGGCCGCGAAGTCCGCGTACTGCACGGCGAGCTCGGGCAGCGGCGAGCCGAGCCCGGCGCGGAAGGCCGCGTAGAGCGCCGCCACCTCGCGCACCAGGACGTCCATCGACCAGCCATCGCTGACGATGTGGTGGAGGGTGACGAGGGCGGCATGCTCCTCTTCTTCCAGGCGCACCAGCCGCACCCGCAGCAGCGGCGGTTGCGCCAGGTCGAACGGCAGGCGCGCCTCCTCGCCGGCCAGCCGCCCCAGCTCGCCCTGCCGCCGTTCCGCCGCCAGGACGGAGAGGTCGGCGAGCGGCACCGCGAGCAAGACCGCCAGCGCGATCGCCTGCACGGGCGCGCCGTCGCGGGAGGCGAAGCCGGTGCGCAGCGCCTCGTGCCGCCGCACGATCTCGCCGAAGGTGGCG
>DATNKQ010000015.1:0-4917 GCA_035603315.1 Thermoanaerobaculia bacterium | reverse complement strand
GCGCGGCGGGCGGCATCGGCGCGGAGACCGCCCGGCGGTTCGCCGCCGAGGGCGCCTCCCTGCTGCTGACCGATGCGGACGGCTCGGGCGCGGAGCTGCTCGCGGGCGAGCTCGGCGGGCGGGCGATCTCACAACCGCATGACGTCGCGAGCGAGTCGGACTGGGAGGCGGTGGTGGCTCGCGCGTTGGAGGCCCACGGGCGGATCGACATCCTCCTCAACAACGCCGGCGTCTTCCTCGCTGCCCCGCTGCAGGAGACCTCCCTGGAGGACTTCCGGCGGGTGATGGAGGTCAACGCCGTCGGGGTGTTCCTGGGGATGCGGGCCGTCTCACCGGCCATGATCGAGCAGAAAGCGGGCTCGATCATCAACGTCTCCTCCGTCGCGGGGCTGGGAGGCAGCCCGTACCTGACCGCCTACGCGGCCAGCAAGTGGGCGGTTCGGGGCATGACCAAGGTGATCGCCAAGGAGCTCGCACCCTTCGGCATCCGTGTCAACTCGCTGCACCCAGGCCAGATCGACACCCAGATGAACGCCCGCCAGCGGGAGAAGACCCCCGAGCTCGTCGAGCGGCTGATCAGGGGGATCCCGCTGCGACGGATCGGCACGGCCGCGGAGGTCGCCCATGCGGCGGTCTACCTGGCTTGCGAGGAGAGCGCGTACGTGACCGGCTCGGAGCTCGTCATCGACGGAGGCACGAGCGCATGACACCGGCCCCTACCCACAGGAGGACTCGCAGATGACCTCGATGAACCGCCAGGTGCGTCTCGCCGCGCGCCCCTCGGGCCTGCCCGAGCGCTCCGACTGGGAGCTGACCGAAGAGCCGATCCCCACGCCCGGCCCCGGGGAGCTCGTCACGTCGGTCTCCCATGTCTCCCTCGACCCGGCGATGCGCGGCTGGATGAACGCCGGGGCGTCGTACATCGAACCGGTCGAAATCGGCGACGTGATGCGAGCCGCCACGGTCGGTCGCGTGCTCACATCCGAGCACCCCGGGTTCGCGCCCGGCGACCACGTCTACGGCACCTTCGGCGTCCAGGAGTACGCGCTCTCCGACGGGAAGGGCGTGATGAAGATCGACCCGTCCCTTGCGCCCCCGCCGACCTACCTCGGCACCTTGGGCCTCTCTGGTCTGACCGCGTACTTCGGCCTGCTCGACGTGGGGGAGCTGCAGGAGGGAGACACGGTGGTCGTGTCCGGCGCGGCCGGAGCCGTGGGAAGCGCCGCAGGGCAGATAGCGAAGATCAAGGGCGCGCGTGTGGTGGGAATCGCCGGAGGCGAGACCAAGTGCCGGTGGCTGACGGATGAGCTCGGCTTCGACGCCGCCATCGACTACAAGGCGCAGGACGTGCGACGTGCCCTGCGCGAGGCCGCGCCCGCCGGCGTGGACCTCTTCTTCGACAACGTCGGGGGCGAGATCCTCGATGCCGTGTTGACGCGGCTGGCGCGCGGAGCGCGCATCGTCATCTGCGGAGCGGTCTCGCAGTACAACGCCACCGACGGCGTGCGGGGACCCGACAACTACCTCTCGCTGCTGGTCGCTCGCGCCTCGATGACGGGCATGGTGATCTTCGACTACGCCCCACGATTCGCCGAGGCCGCGCGTGAGCTCGGCGCCTGGCTGGCGGACGGACGGCTGATCTCGCGGGAGCACATCGTGGAGGGCGGAGTGGAGGCCTTCCCGGATGCGCTGCTGAAGCTGTTCGCCGGTGAGAACACCGGCAAGCTCGTGCTGCGCGTGGGCTCAGACTAGATCTGGCGGCCGGCCAGCTCGACGGCCGCGGCGACGAGCTCGGCGTTGCCCTCCACCGTGCGGCCGTCGGGCAGCACGAGGACGTCCTCCAGGCCGACCCGCACGTCGTGGCCGGCGGCGACGCCCGCCGCGACCACCCCCCAGGTGAGCGGGCCGTAGCCGTGCCAGAGCTGGGGCACTCCCTCAGGGACGCGCTCGGACACCGCGCGCGCGTCCTCGGCGCCACCCACCACCTCCACCAGCGCCCGCACGGCGCGATGGGCGAACGGGCTGCGTGCGAGCTCGTCTGCCTCCAGCGGCGAGGCGAGGCCGGCCTCCACGCCTATGCCGGCGTGGAGCGCGGCCCGGATGATCCCGGCCCAGCCGAGCTCCCCGAGGTTTACCGAGACGAAGTCCGGCGGCGTGCGCCAGCCCCGGATCGCGGCGGCGCGGGCGAACGGGTCGGGGTCGATCGCCTCGGCGGCGGAGAGCCCGACCGGCACACCTGGGGCGGCGGCGCGGATCGCCGCCACGGCGCCGTCGCACGCGCGGGCCTCCAACGTCTGAGCCCCCCGGGCGTCGCGCGGATGGACATGCACCGCGAAGGCGCCCGCGCGGCGCGCAGCGGCGGCGTCAACGGCCAGCTCCTCCGCCGTCAGCGGCACCGCCGGATGCTCCTCGCGCGTGCGGCCTCCGTTCAGGCAGGCCATCACCCCCATCTCAGCCGCCCGGGCGCCTCGGGAAGGGCCCGGGCTGCGGCGGGTCGGCCGCGGTTGCGGTCATGCGTCGCCGACGATGCGCAGGATGACCGCGCGCGAAGTGTGGCCCGCCGCGTCGAGGACCGCCGCGAGCTCCTCTTCGCGCAGCTCCTCGGCAGCCTCCACCACGACGACGAGCGGCTCGACGCCGGTGCCCGCCTGGGCGATCACGTGGCGAACCTCCGCCGCGTCTCGCTCCAGACCCTCGGGGGAGGGGAGTGACAGCACGATCTGACCAGCGGCGAGCGACTCGAGCCGGCCCTCGGCGTCGGTGGGGCCGCCCTCGACCACCACGTCTCCGCTGGCGACGCTCTCGGGCGGTTGCGCGCTCAGCTGGCGGTCGACGGCGCCGCCGCGTGGGAGCTGGATGATGAGCCTCGGCCGGTAGGCCATGTGCCGACCCTAGCGCCAAGCGGCGCCGAGGGCCGGCGAGGTCTAGCGCTTGGGCGGCAGCGAGCGCGCGTAGGCCACGCCGCGGGCCACCCATTGCTCGAGCTGGCGCTTGGTCCGCACTCCCTCGGGATCGACCCGCAGCCATCCCTGCATGGGGCGACCGCGCATGACGAAGGGGCTCGCGTGTGGCATCTCGGCGAGGGCGTCGGTCTCGGCGGGATCCACGCGCAGCAGCAGCCCGCCCTGGCCGCTCGCGCTCACGGACATGTTGCCGCCAATCAGGAAGGCCAGGCCGCCGAACATCTTCTGTTCGGTGACCCCCTCCTCGGTCAGGACGAGCTCGCGAATGCGGTTGGCGAGGTCCTCGTCGTAGGCCATTGGCGAATTATCTCCGACGAGAGGGGTGAGCGAGGGGACTCGAACCCCCGACCGCCTGGACCACAACCAGGAGCTCTACCAACTGAGCTACGCCCACCAAGGGTTTGCGAGAGGCAAGTCTAGCGGCGAGTCAGCCCTCGTTTGCACCCGCACCGGCGAGCTCCCGTTCCGCCAGGGCGAGGCTCTCGCTCGGGGACAGCTCGGGGCGCCGCGCGGCGAGCGCCCGCCAGGCTTCGAGCAGCCGGCCGGGATCCGGGCCGAGGAGGGAGGCCAGCTGGACCCCGAGGGCGAGCGGGTCGCCGAGGGGAGCGGCCTCGGGCGCCGGGGGCTGCTCCGGCGCGGCGGCCGGCTCACCGCCCGGGGCCGGGGCCGGGGCGGGGGCGGCCTGCCTGGCCTCCGCGAGGAGGCGCTCGGTGACGTCCTGTCCCTGACGCTCGGCGGCGCGCCAGCCGCGGCCCATGGAGAGCTGGCCCACGGCGAGCTCGGGACCTTCGAGGATCGTGAGGCGGGCCTGGTGGGGGCTCCATTTGCGTTCGCCGAGCTCGATCCACTCCTCGCGGGCCCATGGCCCGGCGAGGGCACGGATGTCGCGCTCGGTGAGGTTGAAGCGACAGAGGTTGTGGGGGAACTGCCGCAGCTCCACGTGATACATGGAACACAGGCTCGCATGTGGCGGTGGCGGGCGGCGCCCGCCCTACTTGCGCGCGGCGGCGCTCCCCCTGACGGCCCCGCCGGGGCCCGGGCCGAGGCGGGCCCGCATGACCTCGACGGCCTCGTGGTTCGAGTCGATCAGGACGTAGTGGCGGCCGAGCTGGGCCGCGACGGCGCCGAGGGTGCCGCTGCCGGCGAAGAAGTCCAGGCACCAGTCGCCGGGCCTGCTGGAGGCCTGGACGATGCGGCGAAGGATGCCCTCGGGCTTCTGGGTCGGGTAGCCGGTCTTCTCGCGGCCGTTGGTGGGGACGATGGTGTGCCACCAGACGTCGGTGGGGAGCTTGCCCCGGGCAGCCTTCTCGGGGGTGACCAGGCCGGGAGCCATGTATGGCTCCCGGTCGACGGCGTCGGAGTCGAAGTGGTAGCGGGCCGGGTCCTTGACGTAGACGAGGATGGTGTCGTGCTTGGCGGGCCAGCGGCGCCTGGTGCGGGCCCCGTAGTCGTAGGCCCAGATGATCTCGTTGAGGAAGGCCTCGCGGCCGAAGATCTCGTCGAGCAGCAGCTTGCAGTGGTGGGCCTCGCGGTAGTCGATGTGGAAGTAGAGGGTGCCCTCGCCGGTGAGGAGCCGGTGGGCCTGCTCCAGGCGGGGCCGCAGGAAGGCCAGGTAGTCGTCGAAGTGGTCGCGGTAGGAGGACTCCGAGAGCAGCGTCGTGCGGTAGCGCCTGCCCGCGAACCCCGTGCGCTCACCCTCCTCGTCGCGGACCGCCCGCAGCGTCTTGCGGGCCTGGACGGTGCCGGTGTTGAAGGGGGGATCGATGTAGATCAGCTGAAAGGACTCCGAGGCGAGCCGAGGCAGCAGCTCGAGGTTCTCGCCCAGCAGGATGCGATCGGCTGGCGCAGAGGCCCCGGCGGTTGCCATTCTGCAGAGGCTAAGCGGGCGCCCCGACGGAGGCTGCGGGAGGCAACCATGCGCCTTCCTTGAAGCACGGCCGAGCCACCGGCCGCA
>DATNKQ010000004.1:0-5007 GCA_035603315.1 Thermoanaerobaculia bacterium | reverse complement strand
CGTCGCCGACGAGCCGCCAGCCACGACCGAGGTCGCAGGAGTGGGTGAGGAGAGCGCCGTCGACGGTCTCGGTGGTGAACGAGCCGGCGCCGTAGAAGTCGGCCGGCGGCCGGTAGAAGGGCAGCAGCGTGCCGACGTCGCGCACCTCGTTGAAGATGCCGAAGGGGATCTTCACCCGCCCCACCCGGACGGCGCTGGCGCCGAAGCGGTGCTCGTAGAAGAGCCAGTCGAGGCCGACGTCGGGCTGGAAAACCTGAAAGGGGCTGTCGCCGATCCGCTCGTGCCGCAGCTTGACGGAGAAGGTGTCCTCCGGCGTGACCTCGGCCCGCATCTGCACCGCGGCCGTGCGGTAGTCGGTGGTGCCCTGCTTCGGGATGCCGACGATCTGATTGCCGTCGCTGGCGGCGTAGGCCTGGGACAGATAGCCGTTGACGACGATCTTGACGCCCGCCTCGTCCTCCGCGGACGGCGCTGCCGCCCCGGCCGGCGCGCCGGCCGTCACGACCGGCGGCTCCGCCTGGGCGGCGCACGGGGGGTCGAGCCGCGCCAGCACGCAGGCGCCCAGGCAGAGCAGGGCGAAGAGGGCGCCGCACCGGCGGGCCGCCGCGTCCTGGGTCCCTTCACGCTTCAATTCGCACATCGATCGGCTCCTGGGCAAGGGGTTGCGCTGGCGGCTGCGCCGCGGTTCCGGGTGAGGCGTTCATCTCCTCGATCATGGCGAGGAAGATGGGGACGATCTGCGGGTCGAACGACCTGCCGGTCTCCCGGCGGAGGTGTTCCAACACTTCCTCCGGCCGCCACGCCGGCCGATACGGGCGGTCGGAAAGCAGCGCGTCCCAGACGTCGACGACGGCGAAGATGCGGGCCGCAAGCGGGATGTCCGTCCCCCGCAGGCCGTCGGGGTAGCCGCTCCCGTCCCACTTCTCGTGGTGGTAGTGGGGGACGTCGAGGGCCGCCTGCAAGTGCGGGATGGGAGAGAGAAACTCGTAGGCGTAGATGGGGTGCAGGCGCATGATCTCCCACTCCTTCTCGTTGAGCTTGTCGGGCTTCAGCAGCACCTCGTCCGGGATGGCGATCTTGCCGATGTCGTGGAGCAGGGCGCCGCGGCGGATCTGCGCCAGCCTTTCACCGGCGAAGCCCATCCTCTGCGCCAGCTTCTCGGTGAGGCGCGTGACCCTCTCGGTGTGCCCCTTGGTCTCGCGATCGCGCAGGTCCACGGCGCGCACCCAGCCCTCCAGGGTCCGCTCGTAGGACGACTCCAGCTCCTGGTTGGCGCGCTCGAGCTCGGCGACAAGCCGCGAGCTGCCGATGGCGATCGCCGCCTGCTCGGCGAGCATGTCGGCAAACTGGAACCACGCCGGAGGCGGCGAGAGGGCCGAGCGGTGGCAGAGCTCGAGGAGCGCCCCGCGCTTTCCCCGGACGGTGATGGGGATCGCCCACGCGGCGACGAACTCCTCCGCCTCGCGCTCGCCCGCCGGCAGGCGGAAGCCGCGTGCCGCGACGAGCGAAAGGCCCTCTTGCCCGTCCCCGCAAAGATGGATCGCGCCGGCGTCCACGGCGAGGCAGCCGATGGCCTGATCGAGGACGATCGCCAGCGTCTCGCGGATATCGCGTCCGGCGTTGATCGACGCGTCGACGAGGCGCAGCGCGTTGAGCTGCCGGAGCTGGCGCTTCACCTCTTCCTCGACGGCCTTGCGCTCGGTGACGTCGCGGGCGTTCACGACCACGCCCTGGATGCTGGGAGCTTCCAGCAGGTTCCTGCAGTGCACTTCCAGATCGACGAGATGGCCGTCGGCATGGCGGACCCGCACCTCCAGCCGCAGGTTCTCGTCGGGCTTCAGCAGGAACCGGGAGAGGGCCTGGTGCGTCCGCGCTCGGTCTTCCCAGTGGACGAACGACAAGGCCTGTCTGCCGCTGATCTCCTCCGGACGGCACCCCAAGATGCCCTCGCTGGCCGGAGTCGCATACAGCACGGTCCCATTGCGCCCGACCACTACGATGAGATCGGACGAGTGCTGGACGAGCAGGCGGAAGGCATCCCCGCCGGCCCACCGGTTGCCGTCGCCCTGGCGTTCGTCCGCGCTGTAGATCCACCGCGGCTCCGGAGTACATGGGAAGAGCCCGTCGACGGCTCCCTCGGCTCCCCACCGCTCGGCCCACGTGGCCGGCAGCTGCATCTCGGCCGCCGCGCCGAGCGCCAGCCGGTTTTCTGAAGTCATATGCAGGGTTGTCATCGCTCGCTTACCTCGCTTGAGAATGGCGGGTTTCGCCCTCTACCTTTCGCCCTTGATCTGGATGATCTTGACGCGCGCTTCGAGGCGGCTGCTCGCGGCCACGTAGCCGATCGCCCCGGGATACCGCGCCACGTAGTCGATCACCTCGCTGTCGGAAGCCTTGCGCGGCGGCGGGACGTCGCGGCCGCTGAAGATCTGCTTCTGCCACATCTCCTCGATCACCCCGGCGGGCTGGCCGAGCACCTCCCGCGAGAAAGCTTCACGGGTGGCGGATGCGACCGGCAGGTCGACCGGCTTCGTCCTCTGGCCGTCCGGCCAGGTGCCGAGCCGTTTCGAGAAGATCTTCGCGGCGACCTCCGGCGACACCTGCGACGCCGGGTTCGCCGCGTTGACGATGACGACGAATCCCGGCTCGGCGGCGGCAAGAGCCGCCCAGAGCAGGAGGACGCCGGCGGCAGCCAAACCCTTGCCGCTCATCGCCGACCTCCCCCGGCCGCCATCGCCAGCTCGGGCGTCCGCGGCAGGTAGCAGACCCCACCTTCGGCAGAGGCCAGGAGGTCCTCGATGCCCTGGGCTCCCAGCGGGTGGCTGAGGCTGTACCCCTGCCCGAGCTCGCATCCCATGTCGTCGAGGGCGCGCGCCTGGCAGGGCTCCTCGATCCCGCCCGCCAGGGTCTGCAGGTTCAGCCGGCGGGCCAGCTCGATCAGGCCGCGGGTGAGCTCGGAGTCGCCCACCGTCACCCCTTCGACGAAGCAGTTGTGGATCTTGACGATGTCGATCGGGAAGCGGTGCAGATAGCTGAGGGCGAAGTAGCCGCCGCCGAAGTTGTCGATCGCCACGCGGACTCCCAGGCGCCGGAGCCCCGTCAGGCGGTCCTTGGTCACCTCGGGATCCTGCAGGAGGACGCTCTCCGGCACCTCGAGGACGAGCTGGCTGCTGGGCAGGCCGGAATGTTCGAGGGCGCGCTCGATCTCCTGGAGCAGCGCGGTGCTCTTGAACTGCCGCGCGGAGAGGTTGACGTTGAGGAAGACGGGCGCCAGATCCGGATAACGGAGCTGCCACTCCTGCACCTGCGCACAGGCGGACTCCAGTATCCAGCGGCCGAGCGGCAGGATGAGCCCGGTCTGCTCGGCCAGCGGCAGGAACTCGCCGGGCATGACGACGCGCCGCTGGCTGGCGTCCCGCCAGCGCACGAGCGCCTCGACCCCGATGACGCGGTCGTCGTCGAGCGCCACGATCGGCTGGTAGTGGAGCTCGAACTCCCCGAGCTCGAGCGCCCGGCGGAGGTCCATCTCCATCTCGAGGTTGTGGCGGACCCGCCGGTACATGCCGTCCTCGAAGATCTCGAAGCGCCCTTTCCCCGAGCCCTTGGCGGCGTAGAGGGCGACGTCGGCGTCGCGCAGCAGCTCGCCGGCGGTGTACTCCCGCGGGCCGTTCAAGGCGATGCCGATGCTCATCGACACCGTCACCTCCTGCTCGCCGAGGCGGAACGGGCGGCTCATGACGCCCAAGATGCGCTCCGCGAGAGCGGTGAGCCCGCTGTCGTCGAGGCCGGGGACGAGAACCGCGAACTCGTCGCCGCCCAGCCGCGCGGGCGCGTCCTCGGCGCGCAGGGTGGCCCGCAGCCGGCTGGCGATCTCGCAGAGGAGCTGGTCGCCGGCCTCGTGGCCGAGGCCATCGTTGATCTGCTTGAAGTCGTCGAGGTCGAGGAAGAAGACGGCGACCTGCGACTGCCCGCGGTTGGCGGCGGCCAGGGCGCGCTCCAACAGGTTCTGGAACAGGGCGCGGTTGGCCAGCTGGGTCAGCGGATCGGTGAGCGCCTGGTGGCGGAGCTGCTCCTCGAGAACCCGGCGATCGCTGATGTCTCTGAAGTTGAGCACGATGCCGCCGACGTTGGAGTCGGCCAGGAGGTTGGTGGCGCACACCTCGATCCAGCGCCAGGTGCCGTCGGTGTGGCGGACCCGGAGCTGCTCCACGACGACGCCCTCCGTGCTGTCGAGCGCCCGGGAGAAGGTCAGGCGGGCCCGCTCCATGTCCTCGGGGTGGACGCAAGCGAAGCACTCCTGCGCCAGCTGGCCCTCGGGCACGTAGCCGAGGACCCGCCAGACGGCGGGGCTCAGGTAGCGGATGGCGGCCGCGGCGTCGACGATTGCGATGACGTCCGACGAGTTCTGCACCAGCGACCGGAAGAGCGCCTCCTTGCGCACACGCTCCTCGGCGAGGCGCAGCTCGCTCGACGTCTTCATCCGTTGGGTCGCGAAGATGAGGAGCCCGATGAGCAGGGCCTGCCCGCCGATGGCGGCGGTCGATCCGATCCTGGCGCGGCGCAGCGCGCGGGCTGCCTGGGCGCTATAGAAGGTCTGCGCCTCGTTGACGGCATCGACGAGCAGGGCGTAGCTGGGGGCCGATCGCCGCTGCTGCCACTCCTCGGCCGTCGGATCCCCGCCGTGGACGAGGCGGGCGTGCTGGCGGGCGTTGCGCAGGTACTCGCCGGCCGCCTCGCGGACGTTCTCCGCTGCCTCGCCGTGAGGATCGGTCTGGCCAAGGGCGGCGAGGGAGGCCAGAAGCCGATCGTCGAGCAGGGACGCCCGCACGGAGACGCGGCCCTTCTTGTCCCCTTCCTCCTCGATGCGGATCTCGCTGGCGCTCCAATCGACGTCGTCCAGGACGATCTGGTTCTGCCGCCGCCCGTCCGCGTAGTCGTGGAGGGAGCCCACGGCGAGGGCGGCGCCGACGGCGATGACCACCAGGCAGGGGATCGTCCAGAAGAGGT
>DATNKQ010000003.1:0-4097 GCA_035603315.1 Thermoanaerobaculia bacterium | reverse complement strand
TGGAGCCGCCGCCGCTCCTCTGAGATCCTCGAAATCAGACTGTGGCGACTCCCTCCGGCGGCTAGAATAGGGCGCCTTGTCGACCCTTGAAGATCCCTTCCGCGCCTCCCGTCTCGCCACCGCCGTCGCCACGGTGGCGTGCAACCTCTTCCTCGTCCTCGGTAGCCTGGTGCTCTCGACGCTCGGCCTCTTGGTGGGTTGGCTGCCGCCGCGGACCGTCTGGACCTATACCCTGGTCCGCCTGTGGGCGCGGGGAGTCCTCTCTTCCGGTGCCGTGCGCGTCGAGGCCCACTACGATCCGGCGATCGATCCGGCGGCGAGCTACGTCTTCCTCGCCAACCACCAGAGCCTGTTCGACATCCCCGCCGTAATGGTGACGGCGCCCGGGCAGGTCCGGCTGGTGGCCAAGCGCAGCCTGTTCAAGATCCCCATCTTCGGCTGGTCGATGGCGGCCGGCGGCTTCATTCCGGTCGACCGCGAGGACCGCAGCAGCGCTCGCGAGACCTTCGCTTCCGCGGTGGGCAAGCTCCGGCGGGGCACCTCGATCCTCCTCTTTCCCGAGGGCACCCGCGGCCAGGGGGACCGCCTCCTCCCCTTCCAGCGCGGCGGCCTCCTTCTGGCTCTCAAGAGCGGGCTGCCGATCGTGCCGGTGGGGATCCACGGCACCCGTGCCATCCGCGCGACCGGCAGCCTGGCGATCCATCCCGGCACCGCCGTCGTGCGCTACGGCCCCCCCATCGACGCCGCCGGATTCGGGTTGAAGCGCAAGGGAGCGCTGGCCGCCGAGGTGCGCCGGAGAGTCGCCGAGCTGGCGGGGATGGAGGCGGAGGACGCCGCGGTTGCGGGCGCGTAGCGCCCCCCAGGCCGAAAGGCAGATCCTCCCAATTGTCATCCCGAGCGTGAGCGAGGGACCTGGGGGAAGGGCGGCGCGAAGGCCTTTGCTACCAGAGGTTTGGGAGGCCTCCCCCCGCCCAGGTCCCTCGCTCCCGCTCGGGATGACAGGCCCTAAAACTGAAGCAGGACCCCGTGGTACGCTCAAGCGATGGCGACCGATATCGAGTCCAGCGTGTGGGAGGCCCTGAAAGGGGTCAAGTTCCCCGGCATGAGCCGGGACATCGTCTCCTTCGGGTTCGTCCAGGCGGTCAAGGCCTGCGCCGGCGCGGTGGCCGTCGACCTCCAGATGGCGACCCAAAACCCGGGAGCCGCCGAAAAGGTCCGCGACGAGGTCGGGCGGGCGGTGCGCAACCTCCCCGGCGTCGAAGAAGTCACCGTCAACCTGCACGTGACCCCTCCCGCCCGCCAGGAGTCGGCCCAGAGCATGATCTCGCAGGACGCCACGCTCATCCCCGAGGTGCGCCACGTGGTGGCGGTGGCGAGCGGCAAGGGCGGCGTCGGCAAGTCGACGGTGGCCGCCAACCTGGCGGTCAAGCTGGGCCAGCTCGGACACCGGGTCGGCCTCCTCGACTCCGACATCTACGGCCCCTCGGTGCCGATGATGTTCGGCATCAACGAGAAGCCGCGCATCGAGGCCAACCGCATCCTGCCCTTCGAGAAGTACGGCATCCGCCTGATGTCCCTGGGCTTCATCCTGGAGACCGACACGCCGGTCATCTGGCGCGGGCCGATGGTCATGCGGGCGATCGAGCAGATGCTGGGCGACGTCGAGTGGGGAGCACTCGACTACCTGATCCTCGACCTGCCCCCCGGCACCGGCGACGCGCAGCTCACGGTCACCCAGAAGGTGCAGCTCGCGGGGGCGGTGATCGTGACGACACCGCAGGACGTCGCCCTCATCGACGCCAGGAAGGGCCTCGCCATGTTCAAGAAGGTCAACGTGGCGGTGATCGGCATCGTCGAGAACATGTCCTCCTTCGTCTGCCCCCACTGCGGCGAGGTGACCGACATCTTCAAGAAGGGCGGCGGCCGCCGGACCGCCGAGCTCCTGGGGACCGCCTTCCTGGGCGCCATCCCGCTCGACCCCGAAATCGTCCGCGGCGGCGACAGCGGCGTTCCCATCGTCGTCGCCGAGCCCGAGGGGCCGCACTCCGAGGCCTTCCGCCGGGTCGCCGAGGCGGTCGTCGCGGAGGTCGCGCGGCAGAGCGAGCGCAAGCCCAAGCTGTCGATCTTCTAGCCGCCATCGCCGTCCCTCGTCCATGCCCATCGCCCTGATCGCGGACGCCCATCTGAGGGGACCGGGGGGCAGCGCCGGGCCGCTCGTCGCCCAGCTCGCGGCGCTCCCCGGCCAGGGCGCCGAGCGGCTGATCGTCCTGGGCGACCTCTTCCAGGCCTGGGTCGGCGCCCGGCGCTTCGAGACCCCGGAGATCGCCGCCGTGGTGCCCGTCCTGCGGAGCCTGCGCGGCGGCGGCCTGCGCATCGACTACGTGGAAGGCAACCGCGACTTCTTCCTGGCCGGCAGCCCCTACGCCGATGCCTTCGACGCCGTCGGTTTCGAGACCGCCTTCACGGCGGCCGGCGTGCGTTACCTGGCGGTGCACGGCGACGGGCTCAACGACCGCGACTGGCAGTACCGCTTCTGGCGCCGACTGTCGAAGAGCCGGCCGGTCGAGCAGGTGGTGCGCCACACCCCGCGGGGCTTCGCGCGGCGCCTCGTCGCCTCGACCGAGGAGCGCCTGTCGCAGACCAACTTCAAGCACCGCCGCCAACTGCCGGAGCAGGCCATCCGCGCCTACGCCGAGCGGCGCCTGGCCGAAGGGCACGACGTCCTCCTCTTGGGCCACTTCCACGAGCCGCGGACCTGGCGCGTGGCGGGCGGCGAAGTACGGCTCCTCGCCGCCTGGTTCCAAAGCCGGCAGGTGGAGTGGATCGCGACCTAGCGCTAGACTCCCCCGCCATGTCTCTGCGCGTCACGCTGCTCGGCAGCGGCACCTCGACCGGCGTGCCGGTGATCGGCTGCACCTGCCGGGTGTGCACTTCCGACAACCCTCGGAACCGGCGCTCCAGGCCGGGGCTCAAGCTGGAGATGGAGGGCGGGGTGGCGCTCGTCGACACCCCCACCGACCTCCGCGAGCAGGCGCTGCGCTTCGGGCTGCCGCGTCTCGACGCCGTGCTCTTCACCCACTCCCACGCCGACCACATCTTCGGCCTCGACGACATCCGCATCTTCAACTTCCGGCAGCGCCGACCCATCCCCTGCTACGGCTCGGGCGCGACGCTCAAGGCGATCCGCCGCGCCTTCGCCTACGTCTTCGAGGAGACCCAGGAGGGAGGCGGCAAGCCGCAGCTAGACCTCATCGAGATCGACGCGCCGTTCCATCTCCTCGGCCGCGAGGTGGTGCCGGTGCCGGTCTGTCACGGCTCGATGGAGGTCCTCGGCTACCGTCTGGGCAGCTTCGCCTACGTCACCGACTGCAACCTCATCCCCGAGGCCAGCTACCGCCTGCTCCAAGGGCTCGACGTGCTCATCCTGGACGCTCTCCGCTTCCGCCCGCACTCGACCCATTTCTCGGTGGCGGAAGCGGCGCAGGCGGCCCTGCGGATCGGCGCCGGGCGCACCATCCTCACCCACCTGGCGCACGACGTCGACTACGGCGCCCCCGAGGTGGAGCTGCCGCCGGGGGTCGAGTTCGGCTATGACGGGCTCGCCTTCGAAGTCGCCTGAGCCGCGGGCGGTGCCGTCCGGCCTCCGCGTGCGCGGGCGGCTGGCGGTGCCCTCCTCGAAGAGCCTCACCCACCGCTACCTCGACCTCGCGCTCCTCGCCGGCGCGCCGCTCGTCGTCGAGCGGCCGCTCCTGGCGGAGGACACGCGCCTCTTCCTGGCCGCCCTCGGGCGGGCCGGCTTCGCTGTCGACGAGAAGCCGGAGGAAGTGCGCTTGGCTCCCGGCCCGGCGGGCCGAGGGCTCGCGAGACCCGAGGTCGAGATCTTCTGCGGCAACGCCGGCACTATGCTGCGCTTCCTCGTCGCCGCCCTCGCCGCCATCCCCGGCCGGTGGCGCCTCGACGGCACCCCGCGCCTGCGCGAGCGGCCGGTGGGGCCGCTGGTAACGGCGTTGCGGCGGCTCGGCTGCGGCATCGAATGCCCCGGGAGGGAGGGCTTCGCGCCGCTGGCCATCGCCGGCGGAACCCTGGGCGGAGGGGTG
>DATNKQ010000630.1:0-6503 GCA_035603315.1 Thermoanaerobaculia bacterium | reverse complement strand
CGGCGCCCGCCGCGGCCTCGTCACCACGGCGGCGATCGGCGCCCTGGGGGCGCTCGTCGCCCTGCCGCAGCTGGTGGCCACGGCGCGGGTCCTCCCCTTCACCTTCCGCGGCGCCCACGGCCTGCCGCCGGAGGAGGTGGGCTTCTACGCCCTCCATCCCGTCCGTCTCTTGGAGCTCGCGCTGCCGCTCCCCTTCGGCCATCCCGGCGAGCTCGGGGCGCTGCGCTTCTGGGGCGGCAGCCTCGTCCCCGTCCTCCCCCTCATCCTCTCCCTCTACTTCGGCGCCGTCGGGCTCGCCCTGGCGCTCGCCGGAGCGCGCCGCCAGCGGAGTCAGGGGAGCCCGCGCGCCTGGGCGGCTCTCGCCGTGGCGGGTCTCGGCGCGGCGTGGGCCGGCGGGATCTGGAGCCGGCCGCTGGCGCTCCTCTCGGCGGGCCTTTTCCGCTATCCCGAGAAGTTCCTTTTCTGGACGGCCCTCGCGGCGGCGCTCCTCGCCGGCTGGGGCCTCGAGGAGGTCCTGGCGAGGCCGCGGCGCTGGTCGCTCGCGGTCGCCGCCGGAGCCGCCGCCGCTCTCGCGCTGGCGGCGCTCGCGACCATCTCCCTGCCGGCGCTGGCGCGCTGGGCGGTGGCGGCCGGGGTTCCACCCGGAATGGGCGAGGCCCGCGCCGGCCTCTGGGTGCGGCAGCTCCTCCTCCTCGGCTTGCTGCTGGCGGCGGCGGCGTGGGCGGCGCGCCGGCGGAGCGCGGGCGGGCTCCTCCTCGTCCAGCTCGCGGCCCTCCTGCAGCTCTCTCCGCTGGTGCTGACCGACTCGACGGCCGGCCTCGCGGCGCCCTCCCCCTGGGCGGCGCGCCTCGGCCGCGGAACCGCGGTCGTCGACGGCACCGAGCCGTGGCCCTTCTTTCCGCCGCCGCCGGAGTACCGCATCCTCGGCGACTCGCTGGCCGTCCGCAACCGCCTCGCCGCCCTCGACCTGAACGCCGCCCCCGGCGTCCTCCACGGCCTGACCTATCCGCTGGCGCCGGACATCGACGGCTTCGCCAGCCCGCTCTACACGCTGACGGTGCGCAACCTCCCCCACCTCGACTGGACCAAGCGCGTGAGCTGGATGCGCTCGTCGGGAGTGCAGGCCGTGGTGCTGGCGGCCGACCCGGGGGTGCAAGGTCTCGAGAGGATCGACGCCGCGAGCCGCTTCGGCGTCGTCACCGGCCTCTACCGGGTGCGCGACCCGGCGCCGGAGGCCTGGTGGCCGCAAGGGGTGACGGCGGTGGCCGGCCCCATGGAGGCTTTCGGAGCCGTCAGCCGCGCGAACGACCCCGTCGCCCAAGTGGCGGTGCCGGGCCGCCTCGCCCACGATCCGAGGGGCCGCCTGCGGCTGCTCGCCTTCCAGCCGGACCGGGTGGTGCTGGAGACGGAAGGGGGAGGCGGCGTCGCGGTGATCCGCCGCGCCTTCGAGCCCCTCCTCGTCGCCAGCTCCGGCGGCCAGCGTCTCGCCACGCTCCCCGTCAACCTCGACCTGACCGGAGTGATCGTGCCGCCCGGCCGCCGGCGTGTGGTCCTCGAGGTCTCCGCCTGGCCGGAGGCCGTGGCCGGCGCCATCGCCCTCCTCGCTCTCGCCGCGGCGCTGATCGTCGGCCTCTGGCCTGGATCGAGCGGTCTCCAGAGAAAGCCCGTATGAAGCGGTTCCTCCCTGCAGCGCCCCTCTTCATTCTCCTCGTCTGGGTGGCGCTGCCCCTCGCGCGCGGCGCCGAGACGCTCTTCCTCCGCGACGTCTTGAACACCCATCTGGAGATGAAGTGGAGCCAGGCGGAGGCCATGCGCCAGGGTTTCTTCCCGCTTATCGATCCCTACCGCGCCGGCGGCCAGCCGCTCGCCGGCAATCCCAACGCCGTCCCCTTCTACCCGGACAACCTCCTCTATCTCCTGTCCTCTCCCTTCTGGGCCCTCAACGCCCACTTCTGGATCCATCTCCTCCTCGCCCCCTTCGCCTTCTACTGGCTGGCCCGCACCTGGGGCCTCGCGCGAGAGCCCGCCTGGGCCGCCGCCGTCTGCTACACCCTGAGCGGCTTCTTCCTCTCCCACCTCTCCTTCTACAACCTCATCGCCGGAGCCACCCTGGCCCCCGCCTTCATCGCCGCCACCCTGACGCTGCCCAACCGCCGCTGGGCCGCCCCCCTCCTGGCCATCCTCTGGACCCTCCTCCTCCTGGGCGGAGATCCCCTCCTGGCCCTCCTCGCCCTCCTCCTCTCTCTCGCCGCCCTCCTCACCACCGGAGGGCGGATGGGGCCAGCGCCACCACCTTCTACCACTGCGAAGCCGCGGGCCTTCGAGGCGCCGCAGCGAGACGAGCTGGCCCCATCCGCCCGGCCCACTCCGCGCCTCTTCTTCCTCTTTTTCTTCGCCCTCCTTGCCGGCACTCTTCTGGCAACCCCCCAGCTCGTAGAGTTCGCTCGCATCCTGCCCGCCTCCTTCCGAGGCCACTGGGGGTACACGGCAGCCGTAGCGACAGTCGCCAGCTGGGACCCGCGCCAAGCGGCGGAATGGCTCCTCCCCTTCCTGTTCGGCCGGCCCGACCTCATAGGCCCCGGCGGCTTCTGGGGCAGCCGCTTTTTCACCGACGTGCCCCCCTACTACCTCTCGCTCTATCCCGGCCTCCTGACCCTCGCCCTTGTCGCCGCCTCCGGAAGACCGCGATCCCGCGCTGCCTACTGGGCCTGGGGAGCGGTGGCCGCCGGGATCTTCTTCGCCCTCGGCCGCTTCAATCCGCTGGCTGCCTGGCTCTTCGCCCTGCCCGGCGGCGGCGCGCTGCGCTATCCCGTCAAGCTCTGGCTGCCGGTCGCCATCGGCGCCAGTCTCCTCTGCGGTCTGGGCTTCGAGCGCCTCGCCGACGAGGCCGGGAGGCGCTGCCTCCGGCGCGCGCTCGCTGTTCTCGCGGTCGTTCTAGCGGCCCTCTGGATCTACCTGACCTTCCTTCCCGGCCTTTCGCTGCCGCGGCTCCGCGGCTTGATCCCCGCCGGCTTCCCCGATTCCTTCGTCGCCAACGAACGACTGCGCTGGGCCGGCCTCTGCCTCGTCTCGCTCCTCCTCCTCGCCGCCCTCGCCGCCGCCATGCGGCTCCTGCGCTTCCGTCCCGCCGCCGGGGGTGCGCTGCTCCTCGCCATCCATGCGCTCGCCCAGATCCTCCTCCTGCGCCCGCTCTACCCGACCGATGCCGTGATCCCCTACCGCATCCCGCCGCCGGCCCTCGACCTCCTGCCGCCGGGGATGACAGTCGTCAACGGCTCCTTCACCCATCTCTTCGGACCCTCGAACCTCGACCGCGGCAGCTTCCCCGCCCCCCGCACCCTGTGGCTCGAGCGGCGGGCCTCCTACGAGCTCTACCCGTCGGCCGGGCCGATGTGGAAAAGGCGCTACGAGCTCAACGCCTCCCCCGAGGGCCTCGACTCCTTCCTGACGCGGATGTCGCAGGGGGCGGTGGGAGGATCGAGCGACGCCGACCGGGTGCGGCTTCTCGCCGCCTGGGGCGTCGGCCGCCTGCTGCTCGACCGACCGCTCGCCGCCGGCACGCGCGGCGCGCAACTCTTGCGACAGCTCCCGAGCTTCGGCGGCGAGCTCGACGTCTACGCGATCGTCGATCCCGCCCCCGAGGTTTATCTCGCGCGACAGGTCTTCGAGGCGCCGCACCTGAACGCCGCCTACCGTCTGCTGATCGATCCCCGCTTCGACCCCGCGAAGGACGCCGTCATTCCCAGCGTTCCTGGAGAACTCTCGGTGCGGGCTCCAGGGAGCGGCATCGCGCGCCTCCGCCGCCGCGGCCCGGAGAGCCTGGAAGCCGAGGTGGACGTTGCGTCCGCGGGGCTCCTGGTGATTCAGCGCGCCCACCTGCCGCTGTACCGCGCGACGGTCGACGGCCGGCCGGCGCCGATCGTCATCGCCAACCTGCAGCGCATGGCCGTCGCCGTGCCCGCCGGGCGTCATCGGGTGCGGGTGTGGATCGACCGCCGGCCGCTGGCGGCGTCCATGCTCGGGGTGGCGGCGGGCCTCGTGGGGCTGGCGGGGTTGGTCTGGAGACGGCGTGTAAGATAGCGCCCCTGTCATGGCCGGCAAGGTGAAGAGGAAGCGGCTCCGGAAGGTGCTGATCGCCAACCGGGGGGAGATCGCCGTGCGGGTGCTGCGCGGCCTGCGCGAGCTCGGGATCCGCGGCGCCGTTATCTACTCGGAGGCCGACCGCCGGTCGCTGCCCGTGCTGCTCGCCGACGAGGCCTATCCCATCGGCCCGGCGCCGTCGCGCGAGAGCTACCTGCGGGCCGGCGCCATCGTCGAGCTCGCCGTCGAGATCGGCGCCGACGCCATCCATCCCGGCTACGGCTTCCTCTCCGAGAACGCCGAGTTCGCCCGCCTCTGCCGCGACGCCGGGGTCACCTTCATCGGCCCCTCGCCCGAGGCCATCGCCGCCATGGGCTCGAAGGTCGAGAGCCGGCGGCTGATGAGGGCGGCCGGGGTGCCGGTCGTGCCCGGCGGCCAGGATGCCCTGCCCGACCTCGAAGCGGCGGCCAAGGGGGCCGCGGAGATCGGCTATCCGGTCATGCTCAAGGCCGCCGCGGGCGGCGGCGGCAAGGGAATGCGCAAGGTGGACGCGGCCGGCGACCTCGCCGCCGCCTACCGCGGCGCCCGCTCCGAGGCGGCTGCCAGCTTCGGGGACGACGCGGTCTACCTCGAGAAGTACATCGTGGATCCGCGCCACGTCGAGATCCAGGTGCTGGGGGATCTCCACGGCAAGGTGGTGTCGCTCGGCGAGCGTGAGTGCTCGCTCCAGCGCCGGCACCAGAAAGTACTCGAGGAGGCGCCGTCGCCGGCGGTGACGCCGGACCTCCGGCGCCGCATGGGCGAGGCCGCCGTCGCCGCCGCCTCCGCCGTCGGCTACAGCAACGCCGGGACCGTCGAGTTCCTGCTCGACGCGAGCGGCAGCTTCTACTTCCTGGAGATGAACACCCGGCTCCAGGTCGAGCACCCGGTCACCGAGCTGGTGACCGGCATCGACCTCGTGGCGGCGCAGATCCGCATCGCCGAGGGCGAGCCGCTGGGAGCGGAGTTCGACGGCATCGAGCCGCGCGGCCACGCCATCGAGGTCCGCCTCTATGCCGAGGACCCCTACCAGCGCTTCGCGCCCTCGCCGGGGAGGATCGAGCTCCTCCGCCTGCCCGAGGGGCCCGGGGTGCGCAACGACTGCGGCGTCTACGAAGGCTCCGAGGTGACCATCCACTACGACCCCATGCTCGGCAAGCTCATCGTCTGGGCGGCCGACCGCGAGCGCGCCGTGCGGCGGCTGGAGCGGGCGCTCGCCGAGCTCAGGATCGAGGGCATCCGCACCAACGTGCCGCTCTATCGGGCGATCCTCGCCGACCCCGACTTCCGCGCCGGCCGGCTCGACATCGCCATGCTCGACCGCAAGCTGGCGGCCGGCGAGCTCCGGCCGCCGGAGGGGGACGGGCCGGCGGATCTGGCGATGATCGCCGCCGCCATCGCGCACTTCGAGCGCGCCAGCCGCACGGCGCCGCCGCGCGAGGGGCGCCGCGCCCGCTGGGCCGCGGCCGGCCGGCGCGAGAGCCTGCGGGGCGGCTCATGGAAGTGATCGTCCGCCAGGGCGACCGCGAGGAGCGGGTGCGGGTGCGCCGCGCGGACTCCGCCCACGGCTACGAGGTCACCGTCGGCCATCACACCTACCAGGTCGACGCCGCCGCGGCGGGCGGCCTGCTGAGCCTGCGGATCAAGGGCCGGCAGCACGAGGTCTCGGTGCGCCCGGAGGGCGAAGGGGTCTACCGGGTGACGACCGCCGCCGGAGCCGTCGCCGTCGAGGTCGCGGACCCCCTCACCCACCTCGCCCGCCAGGGTCTCGCCGGCAAGGCCGCCAAGCGCCGCCAGCGCGTCACCGCCTACATGCCGGGCCGCGTCGTCGCCGTCCTCGTCCAAGAAGGCGCCGAGGTCAAGACCGGCCAGGGCATCGTCGTCCTCGAAGCCATGAAGATGCAGAACGAGATTCCCGCCGAGCACGACGGCATCGTCAGCAAGATCCTCGTCCAACCGGGCCAGGCGGTCGAGGGCGGGGACGGGCTGTTCGAGATGGAGTGAGGGCTACAGCAGACATCCTCATTCAATCTGAGCACTTGTTCAATTCGACGTTCCAATCTCAGTCGTCGGGCCGTCCCCGCCCTTCCCAGCGGCGGTGCATCCACAGCCACATCTCCGGCCTTTTGCGGACCTCGCGCTCGATGAGCGCGAGGTACTTTGTCGTCAGCGCGGCGACCGCCTCGTCGCCCTCGCCCTCGGGGTAGATCGGCGGGTGGGCGACGAAGCGGTAGCGGCCTCCGGGCTCGGGATAGGCGAACATGGCGAGGACGGGCGCTCCGGTGCGCAGCGAGAGCTTGGCGAGGATCGGCGTCGTCAGCGCGGGCTGGCCGAAGAAGGGGAGCGAGATCCCCTCGCGGGCCTGCACCCGCTGGTCCATGAGG